>JAFEGS010000060.1 GCA_018239705.1 Verrucomicrobiota bacterium
GAGGAATAGAACATCCTACCTTTCTTTTCCATCTCGTCCCTACAGGTAGAAATGCGCTTTCATCGCTCGACGCACACCTTTGTGGGGATGATGCCTACTTTGGACAGATCCATTTTGATCGCCATAGCATGCGACTTAACTGGCGAGTCATTGGCCCACAAAAGAATGAAGAGATAGATTACTACTATTCTTAGGTTGTTTCGAGCAGCACCTTCCCGATCGTTTCACGATTTTCTAAGAGTCGATGGGCTGTACCTGCCTCTTTAAGGGGTAGTGTCTGGCCAATTGAGAACTGTAGCCATCCCTGCTGGATCCCTTCTATAACTGCATTAGCCCGATGGAGCAGTTCATCTCTCGTAAGGAGGAAATTGAAGAGATTACCCCCTGAGATCGTTAAGCTGTGGGTCATCAGCACATTTGGCGAGATTGGATCGGCAGGGCCGCTTGCTGCACCATAGATGACGATGTGACCGCGCAGTCTACAGGCAGTGAGGTTTCCTGCAAATGTTGTTTTGCCAACGCCATCAATGATGAGATCAGCCCCTTGGCCATTTGTCAGGCGTTTTGTTTCTGCTGCAAAGTCCTGTTTGGTGTAGAGAATAATGTCGTTTGCTCCCGCAGCGAGGGCAGCTTTGGCTTTTTCTTCTGTGGAGACGGTACCAATGACGCGAGCTCCGAGATGTCTTGCCCACTGCACTAACAGGAGCCCCATGCCTCCTGCTGCTGCGTGGATAAGCACCGTATCGCCCTTTTTTACCTTATAAAATTCGTGTAAGAGGTAGTGAGCGGTCATTCCTTGTAGGGGGAATGCAGCTGCTGTTTCGAAGGAAAAAGCGCTAGGAACCTGGATAAGGCGATCTGCCGGAACAATGTTTTCTTGTGCGTAGGAGCCGATATGGCCTGTATAGGCTACTCTGTCTCCCGGCTTGACGGTGGTTACTCCCTCTCCCACTGCCATCACAGTCCCTGCGCCTTCCAGGCCGGGTATGTAGGGGGCAGGTACTGCGTAGATACCACGTCGCTGGTAGATATCGATGAAATTAACACCGGCTACAGCGAGGCGAACAAGAGCCTCTCCCGGTCCCGGTTTACCGGAGGTTACCTCTTCGAGCGTTAGGACGTCAGGGTTGCCATATTGATGCACTCGTATCGCTTTCATTTGAACCTCAATAATAGATTTTACATTGAATGATACCATTTGACAAATTAAAGGCAATGATGATTAATGAAAAAAAGATTATCATAAAGGAGATTTTTTATGAATAAGGGAACCCTCTCACTACTTTGTGCAGCACTTGCTGCCTTTTCGGTAGCGTTTTGCTTAGATAATACTGCGGCTACAGAGGAGCCTGCTACAGAAGTAAGGGCAGCCTATCCACTCCTTGCTAAGCCCGAACTCAGCACTCTTGTTATGCTTGTTCAAAAGGCAGGTCTTGGAGACTTTTTTAAGGGGACAGGCCCCTTTACTGTATTTGCCCCATCAAACAGCGCGTTTGAGAAGATGGATCCGGCAGCTTTTGAGGCGCTTCAAAAACCGGAGAATAGAGGTACACTCATCGACCTTATTAACTATCACGTAGTGATGGGAGCATACCCATCAAATGAGCTCAAAAGCAGATCATACCGCACTGTCAATGGCAAAGATATTGAAGTGAAGAATGAAAATGGCAAGATCACGGTTAATGGTGCAAACGTTGTGCAGACAGATATCAAAGGCCCTAATGGCGTAGGCTATATCATCGATACAGTTTTAACTCCACCACAGACTTAAAAGGGATACACATGGAAATACCTCCTCTGGAGCCCCTACCACTTGGAGACTCTATCACCATAAAGGATGGTTGCCTCCACATTGGGAGCAAGAGCTTTGCGGTCAGTGTGGGCGGACGCGGGGTCACTGACTCTGAAACGCTTGAGAGGGTAAAAAACATACTCGAGTCTCATCCTGAGGGGGAAATCGATACAGCTGCCCACAAAATATCGCCTATAAAGATTTTCTTAAAAGATGAGTCTAGCGATTTGAAGAGCTATACCGATCAAATAGAAGCACTCGGGTATTCGAGAGAGGAAATCGGTGCGGCAATTAACGCTCTTTTCCAGGAAAGCCATCTCAGCCTTCTCTCGGAAGATATACGAGCGGAATGGGGTGAAAAAACGCTCTCAGACCTTCTCCAAGAAAGTGGTAATGTTGGGCTTCAATCGGCACTGCTCGAGTTGCGAGACCCTGCAACTGCCGAGGCCTCGTCCAAGTGTGTTCATGACCTCATTGTATTCATCCTGTCGAATGTACAGCGAAATCCAAAAGAGATGGACTCCTACAGGGCGGCCTTTTTTAAGGGAAGGGACTATTCGATAGACACCCCAGTCACTCTTGATACTGTGGTAGAGAGAAATAAGGGGCTGCCGAGTGAGGCCGACAAAGACAAATATCGAGAGGAAATTGAAAATAAAAATACAAATCTTGGTGTAGTTTCAAAATTCGATGAGCATGGAGGTCCTGAGCGGGTCATAGCCCTGCGATCGGGAAAATCGGATAGTGCTGGGCGGGTAAAGGAACTTGTTGTCACTGCAGCGCTCTCACAGCTAGAATGTTCCAAGCCAGCGGGTTTTTCAAAGCAGCCTTCCATCGATGGGCTGGAAACCTACGAATTTCAGCATGTGATCGATTCCTACCTCGATTCCAGCTTTCTTAAATCCATTCCGGAGAGGCTCCTACAGGTAAAATGGAACGATCCCTCAACCTGGCGTAATCTCTGGAAGACCGAAGAGTACGAGATCAAGTATCTAGAAAAACTGATACAATCAGTTGAGAAGTGGCCGCCTGAGGGAATGAAGCTTATCGTCGAAAAAAAAGATGGCACAAAAATGTGTGTTATTTTGAAGAGGCCGATTGTCTCAAACCAGCTTTTATCGACAACTCTAAGAGGGTTTGGCACCGGCATGTTTAGCTTCAGCGATATGGGGCAAAGAAGGTCCGATACCCTCAACTTTATATCGCGTCAGGTATTCCTCGATCGCTATTTCAAGCAGCAAAACATGTATGATAGCCTACAAGAGGCTCGCGGCCCGCTTGCAAACTTCAATCCTGAGAAGATTTCGACCAAAATTTTACGGGATCCGCAGTTTTCGCCTGATGCAAAAGAGTTTGTGCAGTACCAACAAACCGTGGCAAAGTTGCTTCTCCAGCAGCTCAAAAACAATCCAGATGACCTCAAGGCACGCGCGCTCTTTGTCTGCTGCTACCGCAGAGATCCAAAGGATACAAAGACAATAGACAGAATGGTTCGAGAGATAAACAGCGGGACCTTTTCGCTTACTCCGGCGCCATCAGACGAGGTGCATGGCGCAGATTGTGAGATCTATTTTAACCTGGCAATGAAGCTGCTGAACCTCTCTCAGTCCAAACAGTGTAAAAGTGGTACCGATCGAACCGCTATTGGTATTGCGCTCACTATTGCTCAAGATGATTTTTTTGTAAAATTTGGTAAAGAATATCTTCCTGATCAGATGACTCGTGAGGAAGAGCTCTATTTCAAGATGAAATTTCACCATGCTCTTGAACTTGCGAGAAGTATGGCGGTCGAAAGCAAGGGCTATTCAGGCATTAAATGGGGCGGCGGTGCACCCATTGCTGGAGGTGTTGGCAACCCTGCACCATTAAAGTATCTCTTCAATGCTGAGGACATAGCTGACATTAAAAAGCATAGTCAAAAGTTACGCGATTTTTTTCAAAAAGAGGATTATGAGTTTTTAATAAACAAGAAAGTAGACGTTCTGCACATTACGAGAAGCGATCTGATGAACAAGGGGAAGGTACAATACGGTGGGACTTTGGTCGATCCAATTGCCCTCCTGGGTAAGAGTGAGCCCTCACATATCAGAAAAGTGGAGAAAGCAAAAGAAAAACTATCGCCTGAAAATAGACAAAAGGCCGCACAAGAGTTTAATAATTTTATAAGAGCACTTACGGGAGATGCGGCATATTTTTTAAATCCCGATCGGTTAGAAATAGAGTTTGCAGGTAAAATTACAGCCTTACATCTGGAAAAAAAAGAAAACATGGAAGAACTTTTATCTAAAATAAAAGAGTTGGAAAATAAGTTAGCAGATACTCATACTAAAGAGCTCGTCGGTTTGCAGTTATATATGTTTAAACGTCTTTTGTATCTTTGGGAAACTGTAGAGAAAACAGGCTTTACATTGACTGAAATCGTCGAGTAAATGTTTTAATAGTAATAAGGTAAGTATATGAATCCAGCTAAAGCAATTACGCACGATGCTGCTGCCTGGGCAAAAGGGTACAAAAGCAGTGAAAAGGATATCCCGGCACAAAAGTCTATGCTTGCAAAGGTCTTCAAGCAGACACAAGAGGCTGTAAAAAATGGCTTTTCCGTTAATGGCAAGCAGATAAAAATTTCCCCTGACAGTATAAAGAAGATGCAGACGGGCAGCCTGCTGATTGAGCATCCCAAGCCGGTTGCTATCAAGAATCCACATAAGAAGACCAACGTCACTGTGCGGAATGGAGATACCATTGCTGTTGCCTCTGAGCTACAACAAAATGGAGCGAAGGTGGTGGCACTTAATATGGCCAATGCTCACCATCCAGGAGGTGGGGTAGAACATGGTGCTCGAGCGCAAGAGGAGTCTATTTTCCGCGCTTCCAATTACCACCAAAGTCTCTATAGAGAAGAAAACAAGACATTAGATGTCCTTTTTGGTAAAAAGGCCTATCATGTACCAACCACGGGTGGTATTTACTCGCCCTCTGTTTCGGTATTCAGAAAGCCAATACAAGAGGGATTTGCCTTCCAAGAGCCTGTTGAACTCGATTTCATTGCATCGGCCGCTTTTAATCTCAACCACAACAAAGACAAGCCCAAGGATTACGACAAGCAGATGCTTGAAAAAATTCGAGGGATTTTCAGGATAGCAGCCGGCACAGGGCATGACACCATGGTGCTAGGTGCTTTTGGTTGTGGAGCCTTTAAAAATGACCCCAAAAAGGTAAGTGCTCTTTTCAAGCAGGTGATACAGGAAAAAGAGTTTAAGGGTGCCTTTAGCACTATCGTCTTCGCTGTGATCAACGATCATGCAGGAAAACAAAATTTTGAAGCATTTGACAAGGCCTTCAAGAATTTTACTATCTAATCCTGGGCGACTAGAGCTTATTGGCCGAAAAAATCAGAAAATTTTGGCCAATAAGCTATAAAAATGGGGCTAGTTGGCCAAAAAAACTTATATTTTTTGGCGGAGCTAGCCTGTGTATTTTTAGCGAATTCACTAAAAATAGTAAGCCTAAGAAGCTAAGGGTTGGGTATAAAAATGAATCTCAGCCAAATTGCAAAGAGGGGATCATCAAATAGTACAACCCCTCGTCCAGTTCCTTCTTCATCCAGTATCCCTTTTGCCTTCAAAATCTGCAGTGCAGCTGACAATACAGCAGCACTTGATATTTGATATTTTATGAGCAGCCCTTTTGCGAACACTTGCTTTCCATGACTTGCTGCAAGCCTTAATGCCCTTTGCTGCGATAGGGAGAACGTACTCAAAAGTGTCTGGTATGCATACGCATTCTGCCGTACAACTGTACTGAGCGTGTCATCAATCTCTTGAATGCCAATATCATTTTTTCCTAGTGCTACCAGATGAAAGCAGACCATTTGGACATAGTTCGGAGTGTCCTGGACTAAATCACGTAAATGCTCTACTGCCTTCCTCTGACAGCGAACACCTGCCTCGGAAAAGCGTTCAAGAATCCAGTCTGTAAACTCAGGTCCAAATGAAGGGAATTCAATAGGCTGGCATGATCTGTAGAATGGTCTAGAAGAATTATTGAGCATGTCATAAATGATGCTTTTTCTAGATCCAGTAAAGAGAAAGGTTGTATTACGCATTTGCTGCATGTGCGTTCTTAGGGTAGCTTCAAGCCAGCCTTTGTCGTCTATTTCGGATACCTTTTGGAACTCGTCAATTGCAATGATCACTTTGTCTCCGAGCATGCCAAATTCATCTAGCACTTCTTGAATCACCTCCTTGACATCCTTTTCTGAGGAAGCTTGAAATGACATGCCTAACGAAGCTTGTCCTGTAACTGAATCAAAATCAGTTGTCAATTTAGGGCGTAGCTTCATAAGGTATTTTTTAAATCTTTCCAGCCAAGTCTTCTTGGAATGTAAAGCTCGCAAGAGCTGATTCAGAAAATCTAGGTGTGAGGTGATATTAAAAATGTCTACAAAGAGGGTTGAATAGCCCTTTTCTTCAAAATCTTTTAATAAATTTAGAACGAATGAAGTTTTGCCAAACCGACGTGGCCCAATCAAGACCGCGTGAATTCGATTCTCAAGAAATTGCGACATTAGCCTTGATAAATCCTCTCGGGGAAGATAGTAATCCCCCTCGACAGGGT
>JAFEGS010000610.1 GCA_018239705.1 Verrucomicrobiota bacterium
TAAGCCATGTGCTATTTCGATAATGGACTGCACGAAAGAGGTGGTCATTTCAGTTCAATCTGCTTGTTGGTAATACTAGAAAAAAACTGGTATTCGTTGATGTGCAGCTGGTCGTTTACTTCCCATTCAAGTCGAGCATTCAAAGACTCTGCCAGCTCGAGTAGGAAAGGTTTATCCTCCGGCTCCAGGTAGTGGCTTAGCATGGGGTGGACGACCAGTTTGATGGCAAACTGCTGCTCGACAGCAATAACTTTTTTAAGGTCTCGCTCGATTTCTATCGACACTGTTTCATTTGCCTTGACATGGCCGCTGCCATGGCAGTAGGGGCAATGGGTAAAAATTGTTTGAAGGAGAGAGCCGCGGCTTCGCTGCCTTGTCATCTCCACCAGGCCAAAGTCGCTCATGCCGAGGATGGTGCATTTTGCAGAATCTTCTTTCATGCAGTCTTTGAGGTGGTCGAGGACGCGTCGCTGGTTCTTTTTCGAGCGCATATCGATAAAGTCGCAGATGATCAGGCCGCCGATATTGCGGACGCGAAGCTGTCTTGCAATCTCTTGTGCCGCCTCGATGTTAATGCGTACGAGGGTCTCTTCTACGTCTTCAGACTTGAAGTTTGTGCTTCTACCTGAGTTTACGTCGATGGTGTGCATGGCCTCTGTCTGATCGAAGTAGAGGTATCCGCCACTTCCAAGCCAGATCTTTCGGCGAAGGCTCTTTTCGATCTCTTTTTCGATGCCAAAGCGCGAAAAAATGGGTGTTTTGTCTCTGTAGTATTCGATGCGCAGAAGGTGTTCTGCAGCGTAGGGACTGTAGAGGCGCTTACACTGCTGGTAGACGTTATAGTCATCGACGAGGAGGCGGTCGAGTTTTTTATCGACGCAGGTGAGAATGGCTCGCTTGATGAGGTCAGACTCTTCGTAGAGAAGCTTTGGCCCTGATGCTTTGTTAAAGTTCTCCACAATCGTCTGCCAGGTCTGCAAGAGCTCTTGGGCTTCTGCGATCAAGATATCGGCAGAGGCTCCTTGGCTTGCTGTACGGCAGATGAGACCCATGTTCTGCGGCATCTCAAACGAGCGGAGAATTTTCTTGAGACGCTCGCGCATTGCCCGATCTTCGATCTTTCTGGAGACGCCGCGATGCGGAGAGTTTGGCAGCAGTACGAGGTAGCGTCCAGGAAGGGAAATCTTTGAAGTGAGCCTTGCTCCCTTCGTGCCAATCGGCTCTTTAACTACCTGTACGATGACCGACTGGTCGGCTTTCAGAACCTGATCAATTTTAAGATTTTGGTTTTGACTGTTTGAAGCACCCATGTCGAAGTCCATATCAAACATCTCTTCAAATTTCTTAAGATTTTCGATGATGTCTGAGATGTGGATGAAGCCGCTTTCGCCTTCATTGATGTCGATAAAGGCGGACTGGATGTTGTGTAAAATATTGGTGACACGACCTTTGTAGACATTGCCTGTGATCTGTCGTTCACGTTTTCGTTCGATAACAAGGTCAAACAGCTGCCCATGTTTTAAAAAGGCAAGGCGCACCTCTTTGGATTCGATATTCAAAAGCAATTCTTGCATGTAGTCCTCAATAACGCATTTAACCGAAAATACTGGTTCGTGCCCGTGCCCGTACCCGTGCCCGAATTTTTTCACATCGGACAAGGGCAGTTAAGGGATGTATTCTATCACAATTTGCTGTTTTTTTACACGTACGACTTAATGGCTATGGAGTCTTTTTTTTCAGACTCTTTTTTGCAATCGAGATGTGATAGTCGTGATTTTGCAGCTTTGGCGATAGCCCTAAGCTTGTCCGATAGGCCTCTAATTCTGGTGATTCGACCCGCAGGACAATGTACTGGTCGTAGCGAGCTCGCACCTGTACTATCTCTTTAATTTTGAAGTGAAAGATTTTGCCGATGTGGGGGATAGGAGAAAGAGATTCCCCCTCTTTTTCATAAAGAACACTCACATGCGCTCCGGGAGCATCAGCTCTACGGAAATAGGGCGGTTTTGTCCAGCCCTTCTCTGTAAGCAGCTCAAAAAGTGAGTGGATGTAGCCATCGTCGACTTTCAGATAGGTAAACCCATTTCCTTTTGCTTGCAGCACTCCGTAATGAGGGAGCGTCTTTTCTGCGTGCAGGAGCAGTTTTGGATTGTCTATTTTTGTGGCATTGTCGGCTGCTACCGAAAAAAATGTCCGGCCAATAGCGAGAAAACAGAGTAGAGATATTTTTAATTTCATAATACACTCCTTACAAGGAAAAAATAATTGAAAAGTATTCTACCAAGATCTATCTTTTCTAGCCAATTAGCATAGGATCTTAGGTAATGACCAATAAAGTAATGGGAACATTTGGTGGAGCTCTTATTATCACAGGCACCTCTATTGGTGCAGGTATGCTCGCACTTCCCGTAGTGACCAGTCCGGCAGGATTTTTGCCCTCTATTGCAGTACTTATTGCTTGTTGGGCATTCATGACCATCACCGGGCTTTTATTTGCAGAGCTCAGCATATGGCTCAAGCAGGAGGTAAATATCCTCAGCATGGCGAGAAAAACCCTAGGCGCTCCGGGAGCGGCTATCACATGGATACTCTATCTCTTTTTATTTTACTGCCTTACAGTGGCCTATCTCGTAGGCGGAGCCGGTTTTCTCACCGATTTTACAAGTTTTGGGCTCTCAGATACTGCGCGCGTGGGGCTTGTAGCCTTTGTGCTTATTGCGTTAATAGCAAACGGCAGGAGAATCGTTGATCCTATTAATCGGGTGTTGATGATAGGGCTTATTGCTGCTTATGTCGGTTTTGTGCTTATTGGCAGCCCAGCCGTTCGACTTGATCTTTTACAGCATGGGGACTGGTCAAAGGCCTCTTTCGCGCTTCCCGTTGCCTTTACCTCTTTTGGATTTCAAGGGACAGTGCCCACGCTTGCCAGCTGGATGCAGTACGATGCAGCCAAGATTCGTCGCAGCATTGTGATTGGGACTACCATAACACTCCTTATTTACATCATATGGCAATGGCTTTTCTTAGGTATTGTGCCGCCAGATGGCCCTCATGGTCTTGTAGCAACACTTGAAGCGGGGCAAGATGCAGTTCATCCACTCTATTATTTTACCAACAATCAAGCCATTTGGACGCTAGGACGGGCCTTTGCCTTTTTTGCCCTGGCTACATCTACCTTAGGCGTTGGTGTGGGCCTTGTTGACTTTTTGGCAGATGGACTGGGTATTGCAAAACGAGGCCTATCGAGAATGGCACTACTTCTTATTTTAGCTTTTGGCGTGCCTCTCCTGTTTGCCGCTACTCATCCCCATGTATTTTTGGAAGCACTTGGGCTTGCCGGCGGTTTTGGCTGTGCGATACTCCTGGGAGTGCTGCCTATCATCATGATATGGAAGGCGGAAAAGTCCTGCAATTGTACCATTTCTCGTTCTTGGATATACAGCAAACCTGCCTATGCTGCTTTACTCCTGTTTGTTATTTTTGAGATCTCTGTTGAAATTTTTAGTTTGATTTCGAGGAATATATGAAAAGACCATTAGTAGTACATGTTGAGCGGCTGCGCGAAGGAAAGACGGAAACTCTTGAAGAACAAATAGATCCGTCTCTTCTAGATATTGCAGATGAGGAGCTTGCATGTAATGAACCGGTAAGGCTTTCGGCCGAAGTCTATCTCGTCGATACATGGCTGATTGTGAAGATGTCTCTTACAGCTACAGTAGTGCTACCCTGTTCATTTTGTAACGAGCCCTTTATCTTGCCCATTACGATTGAGGAACAGCTGCATGAAGAGCCGCTTGAGAATATTAAGGGAGGTCTATTCGACCTTCTACCACTTGTCAGGGAGGCCCTTCTTCTTGCAATTCCCTTCTACCCCCAGTGCGGCACCACACTGTGCCTCAATAGGGGTAAGATAGAGAAATTCTTAAAAAAGTCGGAAGAACAAGAATTAAAGTAACGTGGTCTCCCAGGCCTTGACGATGTCGAGAAGCTCTTGTTTTTGCGGGCGCCTCTTGAGTGTCTGGACCATTGATGGCGTTGACATGAGGTGGGCAATCTTGGAAAGCAGGGCAAGGTGCTTTCTATCATCGGAGGCCATCAGGAAGAAAAGTGTGTGCACGTCAAGTCCATCGAGCGCGCCATACGCAATAGGCTCTGCGAGATAGACCACAGTGACCATGTCTCTATGGCCCTCTATGAGAAAATCTCTGGCGTGTGGGATAGCAAAACCATTTCCCACAGCAGTAGGGACCACATTTTCTCTATCCATAAAGATTTCGGTAAGCACTTCGGCGTCGAGGCGCAGTGATGGAGCAATTTTTTTCATCGTTGTTCGGATGACAGCTTCCTTATTGCTCGCTTCAATGTCAGCAAGGACTTCCCCATTGTTCAGCGCGCGGAAGAGGTTGTAGCGAAGCAGCCCATTTCTTTGATGATTTTCATGGTCATCCTCTTGAGTGTGACCTTCAGGGAGCTGTTTGTGGCCGATAACCCAGGCTTCGATCTCTTGGCGGTTAAAACGGTAGCTACCGTTGATATTATAGGAAGGCAGTTTACCATCCGCCGTTAATTTTAGTATTTGTGCATCAGACACATTCAGTAATTGAGCAACTTCTTGCAATTCTAAGTCCATGGGATTAAAGCTCCTCGAAAAATTTAAGAACCTCTTGCGCACTTGTAGAGGAGATGAGCTGCTTTCTGAGCTCTTCATCTCGCAATGCGACAGTTAAGGTGGAGAGAATTTTTAGGTATTCTGTCTGTCTATCGGCAGGACCGCCAATAAGAAAGACAAATCGAACAGGGGCATTATCAAGGGCATTCCAGTCCACACCCTTATTCAAAATGCCTAGAGTAACAAAAAAATTACTATATGAATTGAGCTTGGCATGAGGAATCGCAACCCCCATTCCTATTCCTGTAGAGACGATTTTTTCCCTGTCGAGTATAGCCTGATGGAATCGTTCACCCTCGGGCAACTGCAGGATGCTAATTGTTTTCGACACAAGAGTATCCAGTGCCTCCTCCTTTGAGGGAGCATCGAGTAGAAAGATGAGCCGTTCATCAAGATAGGAAAATATTTTCATATCACTTTTTAGTCGGTTGTTTGCGTATATGTGTTCAATGGCCTTAATGAATACGCTTTAGGAGAAATTCTGTAAAGAGTTGTTTTTTTTATGCTAAACCGGTGTGGCCAAAGCCGCCTGCTGCACGCTCAGAAGTGGCTAAGGAGTCGGCTAACACAAATTGAGCTCTTACGACGGGAGCTACAACAACTTGAGCAATTCTCATTCCGGGAAGCACGCTAAATTCATTTTCGCTATGGTTCATTAAAATGACCATCACTTCGCCTCGATAATCGCTATCTATAGTCCCAGGGCTATTGAGAACAGTAACGAGATGTTTAAGTGCAAGGCCACTTCTTGGGCGCACCTGTACTTCATATCCGGCTGGAATTTCTAGAAACAGCCCTGTTGGTACAAGGCGGGAGCTCTGTTTTGGAATTACCATAGGTTCTATTAGGTCTGCCCTGAGATCTGCTCCAGCAGCACCCTCTGTTGCATACAGCGGTATAAGGTCGGGATTTTTGGTCTGTACTTTAACTACAACTGGTTGATGTACAAAATATTTTTCTGGTGTATTAGCCATTACTGTTCCTTCGCAACGTATGAAAGTATTCGCGCTATTGTTTTTCGCAGCTCATGACGAGGTGTAACAAGATCGATAAGACCATGCTTGAGCAAAAATTCTGATTGCTGTGCCCCTTCGGGGAGTGGTTTACCAAGGATCTGCTCAATAACACGGGGACCTGCAAAGCAGACAAGGGCGTTGGGTTCTGCAATGATGATATCGCCAAGCGAGGCGAAAGAGGCCGTCACGCCACCTGTGGTGGGATTTGTCAAAATAGATATGTAGGGCACATTGTTTTCTCGAAGTCGCGCAAGAGCTGCACTCGTTTTTGCCATTTGCATGAGCGATAATATGGACTCCTGCATTCTGGCTCCACCTGAGATCGAGACGATAATGAGGGGCATTTTGGCACTATTTGCGTGCTCTATAATCCTTGTCAGCTTTTCGCCAACTACTGAGCCCATAGATCCACCCATGAAATTAAAATCCATGACGCCAAGGGCTGCTGGGATCGATTCGATCGTGCAGGTACCAACCACACACGCCTCTTCATGTCCCGATTTCTCTTTGGCGCTTTCCAGGCGCTCTGGGTAAGGGGCAGTGTCGACAAAGCCAAGAGCATCTATTGGGTCAAGGCCGGTAAATAGCTCTACAAAGGAGTCCTTGTCTGCAAGAAGTGTGATTCGCTCATCTGCGCCCAATCGGTAGTGATAGTCGCATTTGGGGCAGCAGTTACTATTGTCTTCAAGCTCTTTTGCGTGGATAAGCTCGCTGCAATGCGTGCACTTAAGCCAACCACTAAAACCATCTTTCTTCGTGGAAGTGATCTTTATCTTTTGCTTGTTTCTTGAGAATAAGCCCATAGTCCCCTAAGTCTAAAAGTAGAAGCAACGATTCTAGTGGAAAATAGAAATTTTAGCCACAAATTATTTGGCAAAGGATATTTTTAAAATTGTGAAGAAATAGAAGACGTGGTACAAATAGGTGAAAGATATGTACATTTAAACAAACAGGGGTAAACCATGTCACTAGATAATGCAAAAGAAAACCTCAAAGAATTTGGCAAAGAGCTTGGATTAGAGGATCTTGCGTTCGATGAAAACAATACGTGTATATTGGGTATTGATGATCAGTATTCGCTGCATATTACTTATGAACCAAATTCTCGCAGACTTTATATCTACTCGCCACTTCTTGATGGGTTGCCAAAAGATGATAAAGTTCGTCTTAGACTATACGAAAAGCTTCTTGAAGGCTCTCTATTGGGCGGCCAAATGGCAGGCGGCGGAGTAGGCGTTGCTGTTGCAGAAGAGCTTATTTTGATCCATGCTACAATCGACATGGAACATGCTATTCCTTCTGCCCTCAGATCCTATGCTCCGGTCTTTGTTGAGAATGTAGAAAAATGGCGCAAGAATTGCCAAGAGATTTCTGAAGGACGAGATGAGGGGGCTGCTAAAGCTACTCCAGCGAGTCCATCTCAACAGCCCGCTCGTCCAGGTCAAGGATTTATCAAGATCTAGGCCTTGATGGCATTTTGGTAACGTTGTATAACATTATTCCAGTTTACAACGTTCCAAATCTGTTTCACATATTCTGCACGGACATTTTTATACTGTAAGTAGTATGCATGTTCCCATACGTCGATTCCTAAGAGGGGAATTACGTCGTTTGCGCACTTTGTGCTGAGCGGGTCTTGGTTATCGCACGTGGTGATAACAAGTCTTTTTCTTCCTTTGTGGTAGCCAAGCCAGCCCCAACCAGATCCTTGTACTGCAACTGCTTTTGCGCTGAAGAGTTCTATAAACTGCTCTTTTGAGCCAAACTCGGCGTCAAGAGCGTCTGTAAATGCACCCTTTTCCAGCACTCCTCCTCCCTTTTTCTGGGGGGCAAGATTGGTCCAGAAGATACTGTGATTGACGTGGCCGCCGCCATTAAACTTAATGGCCGACTGTAGTGCAATCATCTTTGCGATATCTTGTTTGGCTTCGGCCTCTGCATACTGCTCAAGTGCCTTGTTGAGGTTTGTCACATAGGCTTGGTGATGCTTTGTATAGTGAAGCGTCATGATCTCCGCTGAAATGACTGGCTCAAGTTCATTGAAGTCATATGGCAGCTCTGGTAATTGGTACTGCTGTGGCATAGGATACCTTCTTGTTAGGGTTATGAGAGCAAATATAGCATAAAGGCTAATGTGGGGCAACAGCACAAAACGACAAACGACCAAAACGACAAACGACACAAAAGACGAAAACGACGAAAAGGACTTAAACGACGAACAACGACCAAAACGACACAAACGACTTCAGGCTTTCCTTTATGTCGTTTTCGTCCTTTTTGTCCTTTTATGTCGTGTAAGTCCTTTTCGTCCTTTTCGTCTTTTGTGTCGTTTGTCGTTTTGGTCGTTTTATGTCGTTTGAGCTACCGCAGCCTGTATCGCAAGCGCGGTTTGCCTGCCTTGTGCGTGCAGTTTTTTGTCCTTTGGCAGCTCTCCAAAAAAAGAGCAAAAGGCAGCAACTGTTGAGGGACTTGAGAAAAAAATCTCGTCGACTTCATCAAGGCAAACAAACGTCTCCGGCCGCCTATAGACAGTATCATACAGCACACACTCTACAAGTGCATAGCCTTCTTCTCTAATAAAATTACTCAAAAACTGCCTCGAAAGCGCCGAATGGCCCCAAAAGAAACTGCGATGAGCCCCCTTCATATCTCTGATGAGTTCAACAACTCCTTCCTGGCTCTCATCTTGCGCTGTGGTAATGTCCTGCACTCCAAAGCTCTTTAAGCACTCCGTTGTGGCCCTACCTACCGATAAGAATAACTTTTTTTTGAGCTCTTCTGCTTCTCTATACTCCTGAAAGAGACATCGCACGGCCGTTTTACTCGTTGCAATAACACAAGTGGCTTCATCAATCCCTGATAGGCTCTCAAGTACCCTCGGCACAGTCTCGATAAGTGGACAGTGGATGATCTTTACATCCTCTCTTTGTGGCGGCTCAAGTCCAACGTGTAGAACTGTTTTCATTGTCGACGACTATCTATGCAGGAAAAAAGTTCAAACATTTCTTTGTCATCACTTCTGGCAAGCACAGCAAGCTGTCCCTGATATGCTGCAACAGGGCCTTCAAGCTTTATGCGATTGAGCGATGTGAGCCCCAAGCGGATAAGTGCTGCTTCTGCGACGACAAGACCATCAACTTCTCCCTTTTGCAGCTTTTCAAGCCGATTTCCAATGGTGCCTCGAATATCGACGATCTGTGCGTCCGGTATCAAGGAGAGGATAACCTTTTCACGGCGAAGCGAAGATGTGGCTAGCGAAGCGCCCTTTCGAATATTTTGCAGGTTCACACCTTCGGCAAGCACAAGGGAATCGGAAGGGTCCTGCCCACGTGTAAGTGCTACCATTGAAAGCCCATCTGCAATTGGATCTGGAAGATCTTTTGCTGAATGAATAGAAATTCGAAACTGGCCTTTGAGCTGCATTTCATCAATTTCTTTGGTGAAAAAATTGCTGTTCTCCATATGGCGTAAAGAGCTTTTCAGATCGAGATCGCCTGTTGTTTTCATCAAAAAGGGGACAAAAGTGACGAAAGGGTGAAAATGGGAAAGCTCTGAGAAAACCTCTTCCACCTGTTTTTGTGACAGGGGAGAGTCTCGAGACCCTACCGTAATTTCTATTTTATCGCATGAGTTCATCGATGGCCTCATCAATCCAGCTAACTGCGTGAAGTTCAATTTTTTGTGAAGGCAATCCTGTAAGACCTTTTAGATTGCGCTTTGGTACAATACAGCGTGAAAATCCCATTTGGATGCCCTCCTTAATGCGGTTTTCTATTCCGCCCACAGCGCGCACCTCGCCGCCGAGTCCCACCTCACCGATGACGAGTGTATCGGGATGGAGAGATCGATTCGAAAAGGAGGAGGCGATGGCAAGGAGGATGCCAAGATCTGCTGCCGGTTCACTTGCTTTGATGCCGCCTGTAATGGAGACAAAGATATCTGAGCCGTGCAGCTGGAATTTTGCCCGTTTTTCTAAGACTGCGAGCAAAAGGGCCAGGCGGTTTGTGTCGATACCTGTTGAGCGTCTCGAGGCTGTAGGGAAGAAGGTATCTGTGACGAGCGCCTGGACCTCTATCAAGATAGGTCTTGAGCCCTCGACTGTAGGGATAATTACAGAGCCTGAGGCGCCTCTCATGCGCTCTTCAAGAAACATCTGAGAGGGGTTTACAATCTCTACAAGCCCTTTAGGTGACATCTGAAAGACAGCAATTTCATCTGTTGGACCAAAACGGTTTTTGAACACCCTGAGCAGGCGAAACTGCTGCTGTCTATCGCCTTCAAAATAGAGCACAGTGTCTACAAGATGCTCCAGTACCTTTGGCCCGGCGATATCTCCAGATTTTGTGACGTGGCCCACAAGCATGATGGAGATATCGAGTGTCTTTGCTACCTGCATAATATTCGACGTGCATTCTCGAACCTGCGACACCGTGCCGGGAGCGCTTGAAATCTCCGGCTTATAGATGATCTGGATGGAGTCGATGATGACAAGTTTTGGCTGCAGCTGGTCAATTTGGCGCAAAATAAGATCGAGGTCGGTCTCGTTAAAAAAAAGAATATGCTCGCTCGATATACCAAGCCGTTTTGCCCTTAGGCTGGTCTGTTCAAGTGATTCCTCTCCACACACATAGAGGACAAGGGTGTGTGCTTTTGCATAGTGAGCAGCGACTTGCAAAGAGAGTGTCGATTTGCCGATGCCGGGCTCTCCACCTATGAGCGTTAAAGAGCCTGAGACTAGGCCTCCGCCTAGACAGCGATCAAGCTCTCCAATCCCCGTAAGTGATCTGGAGGTGGCTCCTATTGCAATTTCGGCGAGTCGTACCGGCTGTGCCTGCTTTGCGCGAGCGACTGCTGGAAGGGCCGCTTTTTTTGCATTCGACTCTACCTCTTCTTGGAGCGTGTTCCACTCAGAGCAGGCAGGGCATTGTCCCAGCCAGCGAGCCTGTTTTGAGCCACATGAGGAGCAATACCAGACACTCTTTAGTTTCATACCGCCTCACTTGAAAGTTGCCCTAGCGCAGTTTTTGCAGCCTCCTGTTCGGCCTCTTTTTTCGTTTTTCCACTTCCCGTGCCCAGTTTTCTTTCTCCTACAAAGACCCCGATCAGAAACTGTCTGTTATGGTCCGGGCCCGACTCTTCTAAAACAGAGTAGTGGGGGATCAGATGCATCGTTTTTTGGACGAGGTTTTGCAGGAGTGCCTTCCAGTTTTCTTTTGGGCGAAGGCACATATCGGTAATCATACCCTCAAAATGGCTGAAGAAAAAACGCTTGGTCTCTTCGAAGCCTGCATCGAGGTAGATGGCCCCAAGTATGGCCTCAAAGACGTCTGCTAAAATCGACGATCGGCCTCTGCCTTCCTGCATCTTCTCTCCTTTACTGACCAGAATAAATTGTGCAAGCTGGAGCTTTTCTATAAAGGCTATGCAAGAATGGCTCGATACGACATGGGCTCGAAGCGAAGAGAGCTCACCTTCTGCCATCTGGGGGAGATTGCGGAAGAGATATTCGGAGACAATCAGATTCAGTACAGAATCTCCCAAAAACTCGAGGCGTTCATTATCTTCACAAGGAAAAGATTTATTTTCATTGAGAAAAGAGCGATGCACAAAAGCTCGAGCGAGGAGAGTAGGATCTTTGAAGTGGTATCCAAGATGCGTTTCTATCTCAGGAATATGATGGAAGTAGGGCTGCACGTTGTCACTTGTTGTTATAGTTTATATCCATTATACTGATCCTCTATGAAGTACGCCATTACAAAAGAGCAGCGGTTTTTTTTCGATACCCATCTCTTCATCGAGTTTGAAGAGCTTCTCTCCAAGAGCGATAGAGAGCTTTTACTCCGCGGAGTGGAAAAAGAGTTTGGGGCACCGATTGATACGATAGCGCAGGAAGAGATTTTCCTTCGAGGTCGAGATATTGCTATGCGACAAAGTGGCCTCCGAAAGGCGCTGTTTACACCCGGTTTGGGACAAATTGCACAAGAGCTCACAGGACAGAAGCGGCTTCGATTTGGTTTTGACCAGCTCTATTCTACCCTACTCACTAAACCAGACTTAACAATCTTTTCTCAATTAGAAGAGGAGAGCTGCATTCGAGGTCTGGCGTGCGCCATCATGATCTGCCTGAAGGGGGAAGCTCAAGAAGAAAATAAGGCCGATCAAGGTATAGACCCATTTCCAAGCAAGCCCGGAAGCGGCATTTTCTTTTTACCTTCAGTTGTATGCAATCCGCATGCGTTACAGGCACATCCAAACCAGCTATTTCTCTTACTTGCTTGGGCAAAAAGTAAGGCGCAGTATGTCTTTGCGCCTCGCGACCCGCATACCCATGATCTTAAAAAGCTTGGGTTTGTTTTTGGCGACTCTTTGACTGAAAAGTACCATCCTACATGGAAATAGTCGATGATGGCATAATGAGTGCCCAGGATGCCATGCACGAGGATGGTGAGTGGATCACAAAACTTCCTGCATTTGATCGGCCGAGAGTGCGCTTTTACGAGTGGGAAAGAAAATCTATCACCTATGGCCATTTCATCGATCCGGATAAATGGCTCGCACAAAAGAAAGTGAAGCTTTTAGGCTTTGATACTGCGCGAAGGCCTACCGGCGGCGGCCTTATTTTCCATTATGCCGATTTTTCCTATACCGTAGCCGTTCCCATTCACCATCCAAAATGCTCTCAAACGGTGCTCGATAACTATCACCTTGTCAATAGTGCGCTCTTAGAGGCTATTTCTTCTATTTCCGGTGCCTTTTCTTTGCAGGCGGCGTCAGATGCACGCGGTACTTTTACTGAGCTCTGTATGGCTACTGCCACACAATATGACCTTATATATGCCGGAAGAAAACTGGGCGGTTCTGCACAGCGAAAGACGACAGGCGGCTTTGTGCATCAGGGAACGCTCTTTCTAGCCCCACCCAATTGGGAGGAGATGGAGGAGGTTTTGCGCATGCCAAAAGAGGCTATAGAGGCCATGAAGGGCTGCAGCGGGGCGCTCTGCAACAATGATATCTCAAAACAAGAACTCTTCGAGCTGCGTCATAAGCTTAAACAGGCTTTTCGTGCGGCCCTAAACACGAAGTTATATTGAAGCTCTCTCTGTGTACTCTGTGGGCTCTGTGGTAGTAAAATTTTAACAACCACAGAGCCCACAGAGTACACAGAGAGGCTTCGCCTAAGCAATGGGCTTTATCATTTTTTTGTAGAGAAAGGCGATGATGGCAGCAAGCAAGCCTAGCTGAACAGCCAGTCCCAGCCCCAAACAGGCAGTAGCCAGGAACGAGCAAATGAGTAGCACTCGTTCCTTTCTTGTGCCTTTTAATACTGCCAGAAAATGGCCGATGTCGCTCATATTCCAAGCCACAACCATCAAAATTGCTGCAAGTGCCCCCAAGGGCATCTTTTCCGCAAGTGGTGCAAACAGGGCAATCAATACAAAAACCGTGGCTGCATGGATTATTCCGGAAACAGGTGTTCTCCCTCCAATCTGGATGTTCGCTGTAGTTCTTGCAATTGCTCCTGTAGCAGGAATGCCGCCAAAAAGGCTCGACCCTATATTTGCAAGGCCTTGTCCTATCAATTCACAATTTGGTTTGTGTCTAAAGCCTGTCATGCTGTCTGCAATTGTAGCGGAGAGAAGGGATTCAAGGGCACCAAGTAGGGCTATTGAGACTGCATCCGGAAGCACTCTAATAGCAAATTCCAAAGAAAAAAATGGAAGTGTTGGTGGTGGGAGTTCACTTGCTATTTTGCCAAATTTTGTGTCGATTGTCTCAATTGGTAGCTCAAAGAAAGCGGTGAGACCGCCAGTAATAATGATGGCGATAATGGCTCCCGGGATCTTTTTTGAGCGTTTTTGTAAATAAAGTATGATGCTTAAAGAGACCATGGAAACGATGAGGCAGAGGGGATTAAGGGTGTGGATGTGAGCGATATACTGGCCAATTTTTTCGAAAAGGTCGGGAGCTAGATTGTCAATTGAGAGACCGAGAAAATCTTTAATTTGTGAAGTCATGAGTACAAGCGCAAGGCCAGTTGTAAAGCCTGTGACAACTGGTTTTGGGACATGATGGATGAGTGAGCCTAGCCGAAATATACCGAAGAGGATGAGAAGGCCTCCTGCCAGGAGTGTTGCCAAGGCTAACCATTCATAGCCATGCTTTTGAACAACTGCATAGACCAAAATAACAAATGCACCGGCAGGTCCACCGATCTGTACGCGGCTTCCCCCAAGTAACGAAATTAGAAACCCTGCCACTATAGATGTGTAGAGCCCTCTTTCAGGTGTAAGCCCTGAATGAATGGCAAATACCATTGCTAAAGGAAGAGATATGACGCCAACGGTAATGCCAGCCCGGAGATCATTAAGAAACGATGAAAACGAGTAGCCTTCACACAAGGCTGTAATTACTTCAGGCAAGGATGGGTATGTTTTTAATGCTTTCACTCTTGATAAAAAATTCATTACATAAGACTCCGTTACTAGCCTGAGAAGGATTTTACCAGACGTAAATATTTAATAGCAAGCGCCTTAGTTCGCTAGGGTAGTATAAAAAATCTTTCTATTGACACATATCTTGACGATTCTTAGGGTGTGAAATTACGTGCGCCAAAATTAAAATTGTTAACTTGATGAATAGTCTGGTGCCAGTAAACTATTTTTTTTGTTTTTGTGAGATTATTTTTAGCTATAAATGGAGGAAGCAGATGTTTAGAAAATTCTGTAC
The DNA here is from genome assembly GCA_018239705.1 of Verrucomicrobiota bacterium. Lineage (GTDB taxonomy): Bacteria > Chlamydiota > Chlamydiia > Chlamydiales > FEN-1388 > SZAS-6. The sequence goes on from JAFEGS010000610.1 coordinate 14,413, forward strand.
AATCGCATTTCTAGCTGCAGCTATGCAGTTGAATCCTTCCGGGGATTTGCTGGCAGCAAGCAGTTTAGGAAGCTCGTTTGAGTTTGCTCCCGACTATGACACGATGATCGCAAAAGAGCATCGTGGCCGTCGAGGAAAGAGGGGCAAACACGGACATCGAGGTAAACACGGTCATGAGGGATCGAGCGGACCAAGGGGTCATAGAGGTCATAAAGGACCTGAAGGATCGCGTGGACCAAGAGGTCATGAAGGCCATAAAGGACATAAGGGCAAACGTGGACCAAGAGGCCATGAAGGTCATGAAGGACATAAGGGCGAACGTGGACCAAGAGGTCATGAAGGCCATAAGGGAGAGCGTGGACCAAGAGGTCATGAAGGCCACGAAGGATCACGCGGACCAAGAGGCCATGAAGGACATAGGGGACCTGAAGGTAGTACCGGTCATCATGGTAAAAAGGGAAGCACCGGAAAACAGGGAGAGAGAGGTTTCCGCGGACGTCCTGGTCCTCAAGGTGATCGAGGTCCAAGAGGATGCGATGGCGCTGTTGGCCCAAGAGGTCCAAGAGGCTGTGATGGCGAACAGGGAGAACAGGGTGAGCCGGGCCGAAGAGGTCCACGCGGATGCGATGGCCGAAGAGGTCCACGCGGATGTGATGGAGCTACAGGTGCAACAGGCGCAACAGGTGCTACCGGTGCAACAGGTGTTACAGGCTCTACAGGTGCCACAGGTTCTACGGGTCCAAGAGGTCCACGCGGATGCGATGGTAGACAGGGCTCAGAAGGTCGAAGAGGTCCACGCGGATGTGATGGACATAGAGGTCCTACAGGTGCCACAGGTCCTACAGGTGCAACAGGTGTTACAGGTCCTACAGGCGCCACAGGTCCTACAGGTGCAACAGGTGTTACAGGTCCTACAGGTGCAACTGGTGTCACTGGTCCTACAGGTGTAACAGGCCCTACAGGTGCTACTGGCGTAACAGGTCCACAAGGTAGAAAAGGGGACAAGGGCGAATGCGTTGAAGGCAAAGCTGCAATCCCAGCTCTTTCTTTTGATCTCTTCGTCGATGGCTGCACAAGAGTGAAGCACTGCGACCAAGATGGTTCGATTTCAAAGCCTTTCTCCACAATTCAAGCCGCTATCAATAGAGCAGCTCATCTGAAAGGATGTGATGGAGAATGTTCTGAAAGAGTATGCAGATCAGTGACTATCTTGATTGCAAGTGGTCAGTACAACTGCGATACAGAATGTGATGACAGCAACCTTGTTATTGAACTTGGCAGAGACGTAAAACTCTCTCTCATTGGTCTTGGCCCTGTGACATTAGGCTGTACATCAGATTGTGGTTGCCAGCCAGGTGAAGAAGATGCTCCAGTTGGTATCCTTTGGGTGCCTTCAAGAGGTAGTTTTGTGGAAGGTATGCGTCCATCATTGACGATTACTACACTCAACACTATTGCTGATTCAATCACACCATTCCAAAGTGCTTTTAACAAGTTTAGAATCACTGGTGACGTGGTAATTTGCAATGATAACTGTAATGATGGAGATGAATGCCCATCTGTTGACAATAGTGAACATCGCAGCGATTGTTCATCATCGTCATCTAGATCGTCATCATCATCTTGCTCTTCATCATCATCATCATCATCATCGTCATCATCGTCGTCTTGTTCTTCTTCATCTTCAACATCATCATCGTCTTGTTCTAGTTCATCATCTTCGTCTTCATCAAGCGAGTGCTCCGATGAGCATGCGCATCATGCAAGACACAAGGGTCATGAAGCTCACAAGCACCATGGAGATGCGAAGCATCATAAAGCTGCTAAGCACCATAAAAAGGCGAAGCACAATAAAAATGATGAAAATGTGAAAGAGCAGAAGCATCATGTACGTAGACAACTCGGACAAGATCCATGCAGCCTTTGCGCTCTAGCGCTGAATACTTCGTGCGCATCTTGCGAAGGACCAGCATGTCCTCAGATTGTACCGGCAAACTGCCTCCCAGCAGAGCTGAACTTAAATGCTGAGGTATACGGTGATGTAGATGTGACAGGAATTGCGATGCTCTATTTCTATAAGTCTCACATTCATGGTCAAGTCGATGCTCCAAACAGCGATATCGTTGTTGCTGAAAGGACACGATTTGACGGTGTAATCACAGTCCATTACTATGGAACAGTCATTGGTTGTGAGATCCAGAGCGGCGTTCTTATAACAGGTTCATGCCTGTGGGATCCTGCATGTATAAGCATCACACTACAAGGCTTCTTCACAACTAAATTTGTGGGATCTTTTGTAGGGTTTGGCACAGCTGCTGATTGCGGCCAGTTCTTGCTAGATAGTACAACAGCATACTTCTTCTTCAACGACACTGAGAACCCAGGTGGCGTCGTTGATGTTGGCTGTGGATTTACTGTCTTGTGTAACTGCAGTGGACCGACATAGTTCGCTTGAAGCCTTGCGGGGAGTACAGTCACTCCCCGCTTCATTACATTATACGTTTAAGTTAGGAGAAAAAAATGTCTAAAGTTCTAAGTCTATTGATCGTTTTAGGATCTGTTGTATGTATGAACAGCGCTGAAGCGAAGTGCCGAGGCCGCTCATGCCACAGCCGTACTCACTCATCGAGCTCATGCGGATGCCGCAGCTCTAGAAATTGCCCATCGACATCTGCTTCATGCCCAAACTGCCATAGCAGCAGCACGAGCAGCAGCAGTAGCTGTAGCAGTAGCAGCTCGAGCAGCAGCTGCAGCAGCAGTCGCTAATTTTGTAGCTAATTCCACTAAGCTTCCTGCATCAGCTCGATGCAGGAAGCTCTCTTTACCTCCATTACGAAAACTCTTTATCTAAACAAAAGAAATTTGATACCATTCTAGCCATTCTAAATGATGAGGCTAGATCTTATGTTGGAGTTTTTTCGTCGTTATCAACGCGCCTTTTTTGTCGTAATCACAGTAGTGATCGTTATTTCATTTTCATTTTTTGGGACCTTTCAAACCTTTGTTGGAAGAGATCACGAAGACAAGGTTGTCTCTACAGCTGTAGATGGCAGTAAGATCTTGCGTTCCGAGCTGAATGATATGGCCAATTTCTTATCCACCGATCTTCATGACCTTCTCTTTTCAGGAGTAGCCTGGAGCGGGAATAGCTTGAATGATGGTGTGATCGCAAATGATATTTTTGAATCGGGTATTGCCCAAACTCTTGCAGCACCTAACCTGGTACGTTGCAGTAAAGAGCAGCAATTGCGACTAGATCGAGAAAAGCGTTACAGCCCTTACGTGCATCCGGGGGCCTCCTTTTTGTCAGCAGAGCAGATCTGGTCCTACTATGCTCCAGATGTAAAAAAACATTTCGATAGCCTTCGAAAACATGTACGCGCAGATGATCCTGCAGCATTTGATAGTCGGGTGAAGCTCTACGTAGCTCAGCGCCGCTTTCCTTCTGTGTACCTTAAACAACTACTTCGCCGTCAAGAGCTCTCCCACAAATGGCTTCCACAAGATACTGATCTTGATAGAAGGGATCTCTCCCTTTTTGGATATCACAACGCCCAAGATTGGTTTGGACGGGATTTTATTGAGCTTACAGCGCAGTTTATCCTTAATGCCTCGAGACTTGCGGAGCAAAAGGGCTACTCAGTAAGTCAAGAAGAGGCCTTGGGCTCTCTTTTCAGAAATGCTGAGATTGCGTTCAAAGAGCAGCAAGGAAAGGTCTATTTGGGCGTGAGCTCGCCAGGAGAGTTCTTCCAGGAACAGCTTAGACGACTTGGCATGGACCAGACGCGCCTGCTTAAAACATGGACCTCTATCCTTCTTTTTAGACAGCTCTTTTTTGATAATGCCGAGGCTATTCTCGTAGAACCGTCGGCGTATAAAGACTTCTATAATCACCTCAGCGAATTTGTCGATATCGACCTCTATCAGCTTCCGGATGAATTTTGTTTCTCAACAATAAGCGACGTCCAGAAATTTGCCCTCTACTTGAAGGCGGTACGGGTGGTACAAGACCCTGCTCGAGAGACAGATGAGCTTTTCTTGCCCAAGCAGTTTCTGCCGGCCCAAGAGGTAAAGAAGGTCTATCCGGAGCTTGTAGAGCGTCGATTTAAAATACGCTCTGCTGTGCTCAATAAAGACCTGCTGCAAACTAAAATCGGTGTCAAAGGCACCTGGGAGTGGCAGCTTGCCGATGGGAACTGGAAAAAACTGCAAGAGCGCTTTCCTGAGCTTCAAAAAGAGGCTTCAGCGACAGCTGATAGCCGCCACAAGCTGCTTGACAGTGTAAATCCTGTCACTCGTGTTGCTATCGATGCATTCAGCAGAGCTGCTATTGTCGATGAACATCCGGAGTGGATCGAAGAAGCGCTTGCAGAAATACCCATGCAAGAAGAAGAGCTAGCCTTGCGCCTGCAGGGAGGAAAACAGCTAGATGGGATTGCAAATACTTCCGATCTTATTGGGCTTTTAGAGACGTCTCCTCTCGATGTACAAGCCGATGCACTTCGATCATATACACAAGATAAGGTCTTCTATTATCGCATTGAGGTAGTAGATAGGAGCTTCCCAGAGCAGATTCTTTCCTTCAAGGAGGCAAAGGATGATGGGACAATGGATCGTATTCGAGATAAAGTATTAGAAGCTGCCTATGTGAGGGTTCGAGCAAAAGACTCAAAGCCTTTTCTCAAAGAAAATGGAGAGTGGAAACCCCTTCAAGAGGTAAAAGACCAGGTTGCAAGCACCTACTTCGAACCGCTTACCCGCCATCTCGACACTCAGGTGGCTAAGGCAAGCGAACAGGCGCAAACAAAGAGCTACATGCAGGAGCTCCAAAAGGGAGATAGCCAAAGCGCTCGCGTAGCGGCTGCTCTTTTGCCATATGTTACAGAGGCACTCAAAACCTCGACGCAAAATCCTGAAGAGTTCACATCGCTGATGTGCCGTGAAAGTGATCTTGACGAGGAAGAGAGAGGACCTGCTCAGTGGAAACTGGTCAAATCTTCTCAGCACCTATCAAGACTGAGCCAGAATTTTCCGGTAAATCCAGAGCTTACCTTTTCTGCAGTACCCGGTACCCATTCTCCCGTTGTTTCCGATAGGGAAAATAGCAGTCCCTGCTTTTTCGTTGCGACAACAAAGGGGTACGAGCCTGCTTTAGATGCGGTAAGCGATAAGATGCTGAGTGAAAAAGATCTGCTTGGAAGAGAAGCTGTATGTGCCCTTGCACAGATTATTGTATCTGATATGGGACAAAAAGGATCTGACACATCTGCCCTTCCAGAAGAGAGCCCTACTCCTTCCTCCACAGAGAAGGAAGAGAGCGAGGTATAGGTGGATCAGAGCCAAGTGCTGGAGGGCTTTGCCCCTCCCGCCTATTTTTTTTCCGCAGAACTCGATTGCCAGCATCATCCAGATGCTGGCCCTCTCCCCAGATCAAAAAAATTTCAACTACCTGAGCTTTCAAAACTCTATAATGAAGCATCTTTTGCGCTGGTAGGTATGGGCTGGCAGTCTCAGGGACTCATGTGGCGCTTTGAGGTAGCAGTAGAAAATGGTGTGACAGTGGCCTACCCTGAGATACGCCAAGGTGACTCTATAGAGCTCTTTATAGACACAAGAGACCTGAAGACAGCACGTACAACGCATCGATTCTGCCATCACTTCTTTTTTCTTCCGGAGGCAGTGGAGGGCCTATTTTGTGGAGAGATTTCCCGGTTTCGCACAGAAGATAGCCATCCTCTTTGTAAGAGTGAAGAGATAGAATATCGCGTAGAGCCAGTAGCTACAGGATATGTAGCCGATATTATGATCCCTAAAGAGTGCCTTGTTGGCTTTGATCCCTCTGAATGTAACCGGATCGGCTTTAGCTACCGTGTGAATCGCTCTAAGGGTACATCTCAGCAGTTTGCCTTTTCGTCTGAGCTTACAGCGCTTGAGCGCCACCCCTATCTATGGACCACTTTGCATTTACGTAATGGATGATACTTATGAAAAAATACAGTGCTCGCAGTGAGTGGGCAGAACTTCAGGATGGAATTGCTACTATTGGGATTAGCCAGCAGGCAGCAGCAGAAATTGGGGAGGTTGTCTTTGTAGAGCTTCCTCGCATAGGAAGCCGGGTAAAGGCAGGACAAGAGGTTGTGGTGCTGGAGTCAACCAAGGCAGCGGTCGACATCTATTCACCGCTCTCAGGTGAGATTGTGGCAGTGAATGAGGCTCTTAGCACAAAGGTGGATTATATCAACAAGTCGCCGGAAGGTGAGGGATGGCTATTTCGGCTTAAGCTCGATGATGCTGCCGAATTTGATACCTTCAGGTAGTAAAAACAGGATCAACAGCAAAGTAACGGTAGGAACGATATAACGATATGAACGATAAAATTTATAAATAACTTTATCGTTCTCTTTCTATCCTGCCGCCGAACGCCAGGACTGTTGATCCTGTTATACTATGCCCGGAGTGTAGCACCCCAGGCATGAAGACAGGTGCGACTACTGCACATCTACACTATGTAGAGTATCGCTAGGTACTTCTGACAAACTAGGTAGCTCTCTAATGAGACCAGCATCATCAACATTGTCGTCGTCACTGCTACTAGTAACGTCTTCTGCCCCGTTATCATCTCCCAAAAGCGGCCGCTCCATTGTCTGAAGTAATCCTGAGCTATTTCTATTGCAGCAGCCTTCCTTATCAAGCCCAGTTGGACCATCAGTAGCAGGTACTCTTGCATAGAAGAAACCAGCCACAGCCAGGTTGATAAGACCACCGAGTGCCCATGCAGGGTTACCGCTTGTGAAGAAATTGACTGCCGAAACTGCTGCTCGTACGCTGTAGGCATTTCCTCGACCTGTGTTGAGGATGTCGTATACGCCATTGCTGAATGGTTTTTCATAGGCGAAGTGTACGAGCGTATAGCCTAATGAAAGTAGCCCAATTGGCCCTACCAGCCAGCTAGGAAGGAAAAGAGTAGCCAGAGTAACAGGTGCTGCCTGAAATGTTCTTATAGAGACATCGCGTATTACTATTAACGCTTTGAGTACAAAAGTTGCAGTCTCTTCTCCAAAGTGGGTAGTTGTCAGTTCGACCACACCGAGTGTGAGCTGCGTATAGTGGCGATCGAGACACTTTCCGATGTCAGTGCAAACTTCGCCTGCAAATTCATAGAGTTTTTGAGCGACTTCATTGGTCTCAGTGACCGCTGCGGCACAGCGGCTATGGAAATCTGTCCAGCCCTGGTTTAATGATTCTAAGCATGTCATAAAGTTATTCCTTAGTTGCTTGGGTTTCTGTTCGTAAAAATGAGAAAGTAGCCTTGTTTTGTTAACAATCGATAAAGAGAAGGTTAATTTTTGTTCAAACCTCTGTGGATTTTACCGAAAGGCAGCAATTTAGGCAAACAAATTGCCCTTAGGCAAAATCACTGAGCTGATACTGCCATAAATGAAGCTTGCCAGCAGCTGCATCGGACTAAGCGAATTGAGAAACTCAATGGCGCAGTAGGCAGCTACTATGCCGGTTCCTATCCCAACTCCATTAAAAATATTCTCATATAATTCTCTGTCAAAGGGTCCAAAGGCAACATCTGCAACGTATCCCAAGCCCAACAGAGTGACAGTAGCTTGCAGGGGTAGTATAAGGGTTAAGGCTGCAAAGGGGGCCGCATTGAAAAGTTGATGCGCCTTTTGGGCATATGCCGGAGGCAAATACCTGAATGTCCAATCCTGAAATTTCTCTTCACATTCTTTCCATCTGGCAGAGATATCGTCATGGACCTTTTGAATTACTTCTGGGGCAGTTGCCAACAAGTTTAATATTGTGTTCACCATAGCTTCTCCTATTACTAAAAGGTATATCCCGAATTGATACTCCAAGTGCTCATTTTTTGGTATATAATTCACGCTACCGCGGTGCAAACAGTGAGTACATAGATGTGTGAAGGGGCATGCGCCTTAAGTGCTGATGCGCAGCGATCAATGGTTGTCCCTGTAGTGTAGACGTCATCGATAAGTAAAATGGCTTTATGAGTAATGTCTTGAGGTCTTTTTACCGCATAAAGATCGGGTTTTACAGCCTCTCGCTCCTTTTTGGTTAGGCGCGATTGTGAAAGAGAACTTTGAGTTTTTCTAAGAAGTTCCACTACAGGCCTTGAAGTGCATTTTCCAAACTCATATGCGAGAAGCTTACTCTGATTGTAGCCCCTGGCACGTGTTCGTATAAAGCTTTGCGGGACGAAGGTGACTACATCTGGTAGAGGCCATTTGAGAGCGAGGAACTGGAGGACAAGGAAGCTGCCAAGAGAGGTCGCAAGGCCAGGGCTATCTTGGTATTTAAACTCTTTGATAAGTGTTTTTGCCGGTCCTGTATATTCAAAACAGGCTGCAACGAAATCTGCACTTGGCCTTTTTTGCTGGCATGTTGCGCATACTGCATCGCTTTCTGCAAAACAGTATGGACAGCGCCCCTCCGGCTCTAAAAGCTCCAGTAGCTCAAAACAGGCGGGACAGAGAAGTCTGCAGTACGGTGCAAGCTCGCTTGAGCAGTGCAGACAGCTTTGGGGGAACAGGAGATGCAAAAGAGAATGAAAGAGGATCATGCATTGCGTAAATGCTGTCTCACCATGTCAATCTGGCGCCGCAGCCTTTCATTTTCACTCATCTCTTTTTCAATGCTATTGCAGGCATGGATGACTGTGGAGTGTGTTCTTCCAAAGGCATCAGCAATCATTACGAGAGACTCATTAACCATCTCTTTAGCCAAAAACATTGCTACCTGTCTCGGTAGAGCAATATTTTTCATGCGTGTCGCGCTTCGCAGGTCGGTAATGCGAACTTCAAACACACTTGCAACACTTTTGAGGATGCTTTCGATAGAGACCTTTTCATTTGGCTGCAGTTGGAACATGTCTCGGAGGGTCTTTTCAACAAATTCCTCGGTGATAGAGACATTCATGAGGCGTGAATAGGCGCTTAGTCTATTGAGAGCGCCTTCAAGCTGACGAATATTGTTGTGGATATGCTCTGCAATGTGGAAAGCGACATTGCTTGGGATCTGAAGGCCGCGCAGTTCCGCTTTGTGCTGTAGGATTGCTACTCGCGTTTCGAGATCGGGGATTCCTACGTTAGCTACAAGGCCCCATTCCAGGCGAGCGATCATTCGTTCAGAGAGCTTAAGCTCAGATGGAGGCTTATCACACGTAATCACAACCTGCTTTTGCTGGTTGATCAGTGTATCGATGGTGTTGCACACCTCTTCTTCAAAGTTTTGACGGTTTTGCAAAAACTGCATATCGTCAATAAGAAGAACGTCGGTTTCAGAGCGGAACATCCGCTTCATGCGATCGATAGTCTTGTTTCGAAGGCAGTCAACAAGCTGGTTAACAAAGCCTTCAATGGTGATACAGCGCACCCTCAGATGTTTGTGATGTGCCTTGATATGGTGGCCTATGCTGTGGAGAAGATGTGTCTTGCCAAGGCCTACCCAGCCGTGAATAAAGAGCGGATTGTAGGAGATGCCGGGGCGATTGGCAACGCCTATGGCGGCAGATTTGACAAACTGATTGGAGTGGCCTTCAATAAAGGTCTCAAAGCGGTAGGCTTCGTTTAGTTTTGCTTCGTAGGTGGAGAGGTTGTCTTGCGGCTGTTTCGGTTCCGTGTCCACTGCTACAGCAGGGGCTGCAGGAGAGAGGGGGCGACTTTTGCGCTCCTGTTTTTCAATAATAAATTTAATGTTTGGTTCGCCATGCTCTGTCACCGGCAAAAAGGAGCAGAGCTCCTGTTTGAAGTTTGAGAGAAGATATTCTTTGAAAAAGATATTGGGGACTTTAAGTGTAATCTCAGTTGGGGATGACTCTACTACTTCAATTGGAGCGATCCAGTTGCCAAAGGCAGTCGGGGAGCAGCGGTTTTTGACATGGTCCAGAAATTGTGTCCAAGCTTCGCACACTTCGCAAGTGATCATAAGAGGTTCCTTCTATTTAACATAAAACTGAGCGGTACTTTACCATACCAGGGCATGTGGGCTGCAATCGATTTGTCGATAAAAAAAAATGTGGCAAAACTAACCCACTGAAAATCAGCCAAGCAGCCAAATATTCAAAATATCTCATACTGTTTACAACTTGTGATTTTCCCATAACATGCTGGCTCTAAGTTTATTATATTGACGACGAAAGGTCACCAATTTTTATAAACTATAGAAAATCAACGACTTATGTTGTGGGAATTTGGAAGATAACTTTTCTTGATTTATATTGTAAAAATAAATTTGATCGGTATAACAGGTATAACTTAAAGGATGGTTTGTTATGGAACATGTAGACCCACTCTCGAGCGAAGAGCTCAAAAAAATCAATGCCTACTGGAGAGCCGCAAATTATCTCTCGGTAGGTCAAATTTACCTGCTCGATAATCCT
>JAFEGS010000611.1 GCA_018239705.1 Verrucomicrobiota bacterium
TCGGTTTTTATTGTGTCTACGTAATAGACATATTCAGTTGCAGGATAGTCCATAAAAATTATAGTTTGTATTAAATGAGGATTAAATGATTTTTATGGTGAGCTATTGTAGAGGTTTAATGCTCTTTATGCAAGTGATCTTATACAAGAGATCTAATGAGTTTTATACTTATTTAAGTAAATCTTGGCCGCTGCGTTTGTAAAACGCTGCATAAAATCGCGCTGGGCATCGCAAAGGGACCTGTGCATCGGCTTGTAAAAGCTCTGCAGAAGCTCGATTTCCATCTCGTTTCGAACTCGCTGTTCCATGCTTGTCTCTTCTGATTTGTTTTCTTCTTCGAGTTTTAGAATTAACTCATCTGTTGATCCAAATTTTTTCTCCAATTCACTTAGCGTGTTTGTCAATACCTGCTTGTAGTCTCTCAGTTTGACATCAAACTCGGTAGATGGACCGCTGAAGGTCTCTAATTGCTTTAAAAATGATCCTTCAAGTGCATCTATATAGGTATGGATGGTACTCTTCACAGCACTATTTAATATCTCAGACATCGACGGAGGTAGCGGCTCCTGCTCTACTTCTGTAGCACTCGCGCTCTCTTTGATCAAGCCTTTGAGCACTTTTATCTCTTTTTCTAATTTGCGATGCTCATCTTGAAAAGAAATAATTTTACCAGCAGTTGCCTGCAGCGTGTTCTCGAGTACTTGAAGCTCATCTTCTAACGATTTTTTTGCCATCTCAAGCGATTTCACTCCCGCAGCATCAGGCTCTTGGTCTGCTATCCGAGCACTCAGCTTTTCTATTTCCTGTTTTTTATTATCACGCTGCAGCTGTAATCCAAGAAAATGCTTTTCTTTGAATGTTTCAATTTTAGATGAGAAGAACTGCAGTTTTGCTTCGGCCTTTTTGATCTCTCGCTGGATGCCTTCCGTAAAGCGCTTCTTTTCTGCGATACCAAATTCATGGGCTTCCCGAAATGCCGCTTGATCCATAGCATGGAGGGCATTAAAGCTCTTCACGATGAATGAGCTATCTGGTTTTTTACCCTCATCAAGCGCCGTAAGCTCGTTAGTGAGCCGTTCATACTCACTTTCGGGACTCATTTTTATCAAGAAACCGATGAGCTGCTTTTGCTCCTCTGGCTCAAGTGCATTAAATTCACTCAGCGTGCATTTCAGGCATTCCTTTTTCTGGTGCGGGCGCAATTGGTTAAACTGTGAAGCCAGTACTTCAAGGAGCTTTTCTTTGTGTTTGCTCTGCAGGTTTGAGAGTGTAGTTGATGGGTCCAGGTAGTGGTCTAAGGCATTGAGGTCATACAGCCCATTATTTTCCTGCCGAGTAGCCTCAATGAGATCTGGTCGATACTGCCGCACAAGGGTAAGGTAGTGCTTGATTTTGGCTGTTCCGCTCTCTTCTAGTCGTGTAGCAGTAAGTGTGGAGGTAATTTGCTCGGGAGGTGTATCGCGATCGAGTATCTGCAGGGCAGTTGTTGCCAGGGTTTTCCGCCCGGTAGTATCTAGCAAGTCAAATCGATAGTCTTTTAGCCGTTTCAGAGTGGTTTTCTCACTAACAGATGCATTCGGTGAGTCGATAGCAAGCTCGATGACGTGCTGCCGCTCATGAGGCTCTAGGGTGTAAAAATTTTGAATCCTCAAAGGATCGATGTAGCCAAGGCGTGTGCGAAAGGCGTGATCGAGCCATCCTCCTGCCGAGGCCATTGCCTCTTTTGTTTGCTCGCCGGTAGTTGCTGTGGTTTCCACAAATTCTTGTGCACAGTCAAGCCAATAGCCCTTTTCCATTTTGGGAGCGAGAGAGCGAAGTGCAGAGGGGAGCACATGTTTCATGATGCTCATAGTGACAAAGCCTGAGCCCCAGGTGGTGACAAGCTCAGTCACTGCGCCTCCGAAGGAGATGGCATCGGCTACGCTATTTCTGAGGCTGCTATCTGCATCAATAGCGTGTAGCGCGCTTTCTGCATTCTTTTTCACATGGTCTTGAAGAGCAGCAGCAAGCGATGGCTGCTCAAGCTGTGCTCGCACGAACTCCTCATTTGCTCTTGCGACGTGAACAATAGCTTCGCCCGTGGCAATTGCTGTTTGGAGCTTGGGACGTATCGTCGTTTCATAGAGATCGATAGCTCCTTTGACACGTTCATTTGAGGCTACTGTAGTGGCTATTGAGCCACTCCAGGTGCTCTCAAGATCGGCAATAGCAGCAGATGAAAACTGGTAGGCCTGCTGGGTTGCCTTTGCCTTTGATAGCTGGGTGTGGAGTGTTACTAAAGTGTCAAATTTTTCTTTCATCTCTTGCGGCATAGCCTGCTCAAGGCCTACGGCTCGCTTTGCTGCGTGAGCAGCTGCACTTAAGCCCTGTCCTACAGTTTGAGCTCCTGCCCTCACAGTTCCTTTGATGGTAGAACTCACTGTCTCGATGACCGGTGCTGCCACTCCTTGGTAAAGGGAAGATAGCCCTCTAGACACGCCTCCAGGAAGCCACCCCCACATGCTATTCAAAACACCACTCGTGGTCTCTCCAACGGCGTTTACCGTGCTGGCAATTATCTCTCCTGTCTGGCTCGCTTCTTGAACGGAGGGCATTGTGCCTGTGGTGACCAGTTCTTCAAGCGCCTTGAAAAATTCCGGGCTGTAGAGTGCCGTATTGGTCTCTGCGGCAAGTTGCGCCCAGCGAGTAGGCTTACTTTCAATGATAATTCTAAGAATTTCCGGATTGAGGAGCGTCCCATCATTTGCAAATTTTACCGGTATATTTGTAAGAAGGTCCACGAAAGCATCTAAACGCTCTTTAGCTGGCAGATGTTTGACAGACGCTAGCATGTCGTTTATTAATTGCGGCATAGCTTTGAAGAGGTTTTTAAGCGCTTCAGGGCTGCGTAAAAATAGCTTTTCGATCTCTTTTGGGTTGCTGAGAACACCCCTTTCAGCAAGGTGCGAGGCTACGTCGGTCCAGTGTTCTGTTACCTGCTCTTGAAGCTCTGTTCCTTTAAACCCTAAGCTTTGGAGCTTCTCTGTCCAGGTATCAAATGTAAGATATTCCTTAACTTCAGGTTTGCAGGCAAATAACGAGCTTTGGTTTGGGTCCCTACACATTTCATTTACCGTTGCCTTGAGATCCAGCTCGGCCGATTTTGTATACTCAGTAAAGCGCTCGACCTCACTCGCTGCCCCTCCCTTTTCTACCGTTTCCATGTGTTTTTGTAGATTTACGAGTGCAGCAAGCCAGCCATCTGTGGTTTTGAGTCCACCTCCGGCAAAGCTTATAAGATAGTCAAGAGAGGTAACCGTGGCGTTAAGAAGAGATGCCGGTAAGAGCCTCACATAGTATTCTGCTTGTTCCATTGGCGCACCAAGCTGCTGCAGCCTATCTACAATACCTGCCTGCACAAATTTAAAGGCTAAGGCAAGCTCCAAGGCTGTTGCAGATTTATTGACCAGCTCTTGTGGCAGCACCACACCCTTTACAGGGCTACAGAGCTTACTCATCGTCGTAGCAAGCGCCCAGCCAACCCCGCCTGCGCCATAAAGGAGCCCCTTTGGCAGGTATCCAAGGCAGTGAAACATGTCCTTGCCAAATTGGCCGCTAAAGACGTGTGGGCCAATCTTTTCGCGAACCTTCTCCATATCGACTGGCTCGCTTGTGCTTGTGGCTACTACCTCTGCACTTTCCATCGATTGCAGCACAGTCAAGATAAAGAGTTTTTCTTTGGTAGTGAATTGGGTGTCTAAAAGGGCAAGCTGTGTACGAAAATCATTTTCGTTGAGGTCTTTGATACTAAGTCCCTTCTCCTCTATCCGTGCCTTGACAATTTCAAAAAGCTCCTTTTTTGCAGGAGGGGAGAGCTCTTCATACTGCTGCAAAGAAAGGGTATATAGTTTCTCACGAGTCTCTTGGGGGAGTTTATTAAATTTTTCTACAAGGTCCTCAGCCATCTCTTGCTGCTCATCAAGGCTTAAGCTATTCCAGTCTCCACGAGTCTCCAGCTGTACCTCTTGTTCGCCCTGCACAAGCGTACAAATTTTCAATTTATCGAGCTCATCCAGTGCATGAAAGACCTCTACCGTAAGCTTTTTGTCCACACCTTCATCATAGGCGTGGTTTAGCCAAAAGCTACTGGCATCTATGGAGTCGGCCCAGTTGGCAAGCGATTCAGAGAGATGCTCTGGTTGCGACCAGTTTTCAACAGCTTTGGTTTTCATCCAGGCAGAAAGGTCTTCGCCGGTCTTTGCAGCACCTCCTAAAACACTAAAGAAGGTAGGGAGTATGGCCTTTATTGCCCACACAGGCGCAGTAAGGAGTTTTTTTGCTATATGGATGTTTGCCTTTTCAGCCTCGTGCTCTATCCGTTCGGCCGTTTTGGCAGCTTCGAGAACGCCGGTAACGATGGTTCCTCCACCAGGAAGCAGGCTTGCCGCCATGCTCATGGCAGAAAGTCCCACCTGTGTGATCTGTCCATTTTCTGAGCGGCGCTCTTGGGCGCTTTCAAGACTTAAGCGAATGGCCTCTTCTGTGCTGCCTTTCGCTGCATTCAGAAATTTCTCTGTCTTGGCCATCTCAAAGGCGCCATGTATCGTTTTAAAGAAGAGCTCCAGACCTGCTGTTGTGAGGTAGGTGGCACCTGATGCTGCTTTGATTGCTTTTGGGAGAGCTACAACGCTTCCGAGCTGAGAGGCTCGTGCTAAAAGGTAGAGTGGAACATTGGTCAGCCCCTGTGTTACTGCTCCCGTAATCCCCGTTGCTCCTGGTTGCAAGGGTTGCGTAGGAGGTATGTACGGCTGCGAGCCGGAAATGCTATCGCCCATGTATGGCCCCTATATAATAAACTAATTAATTTACTATATAAGGCACCTTCTCATTCGACGCAATAATAAATATTTGAATTATCAAAAACTTGTTGCGTCACTCTGCGTCTCTGCGTTGAAGTTTTGCTTAAACCTGTTCTAGATATGTGTGAGATATTTAAACGCAGAGACTTGAGAGAGGCTTCGCCTGGGCCAGAGTAAATCCTTATACATTTACATAAGAAGGTTGGCAACGAAAATGGCGTGTCTTGGCTACAGTGTCCGAAAATACACACGCGACCTTGGTCAGCACGGCAGCGAGCAGCGCCCCTCCAAATCCGATAAGAGAAGTCAACCCATAGCTCTGTTCAGGAACCGAACACTCAGTAGGACGGCATGTGGGGTAGACCAAATAAGCACTCAGACCGAGTGCAGCACCCAGCACACCTCCGGCAACTGCGACCAATACGTTTGGAGAGGGTGTTACCTCATAGGTAATACATTTCCAGGTGCGCCTACAGCAGTTTGTTCCCTCATCTAATGCTACCTGCTGTAGTACCAGCGGCTTAGCTTCTCTCGTACCATCCTTTCGCTTTCCGGTTATCGTATCCGAAAGTATACATATTCCTTTGGCAAGCCCTGCAAACATCAGGGCCCCTCCAAATCCGATAGGGGAAATCGCTGCGGCACTTGTTAATGGAGTAGAACAGTTCAGAGGCGGACAGTGGGGACAGGCCAAATAGATGCCCAGCTCGAGAAGAATAGCCACTGCTCCACCGAACACGACGATCAACGTGTTTGGAGAGGGTGTACACTCGTACGTAAGACATTTCCACATGCGTCCACAACAGTTTCCCTCCCTCTCTGAGGGCTCATCGCCTACAATTTCTGATTCTAATCGTACGTTATCTGATTCGTATTTCTGAAGTGTTGTCATAGTAACCTCATGTTATTCTAAGTATGTATAAGCAGAAAGGGTGAGAAATTCCTCGAACTGCTCTTGTGTGACAAGTCTATCCATGATCTGAAAGGCAAGCTCATATGAACTTCCTAATTTCTTAAGTTCTTCTGCAGCAAGGGTGCTGTACAGATCGCGGTCAATCTTTTTATGGTGGAGCCATTGCCAGATCTGCGCACGGCAAATTTCGGCAGTGGCTGTATCTTCCATCAAGTTAAAGAGTGCCACAGCTCCTTGGCCTCTCAGCCACGATTCGAGATACTGTAGACAAACGCTGATATTCTGGTGAAGCCCTTTTTCAGTGATTTCACCATCGGGTACTTTAAACTCAAGTAAATCGCGGCTTGTGACTGCTACATCTTCGCGCAGGCGCTCTTTTTGATGCGGGCGCTGCTGTAAATGGCGCACAAACACCTCCATGGCCACCGGAACAAGATCGGGATGGGCCACCCATGTGCCGTCAAAGCCATCTTTGGATTCGCGCTCTTTGTCTTCTGTGACCTTCTGTAGGGCGGTAGCGTTAATCTCCACATTTTTTCTGCTTGGCACAAAGGCTGCCATCCCTCCCATAGCATGAGCACCTCGCTTGTGGCAGGTCTGGATGAGTAGATTCGTGTAGGATCTCATAAATGGCACTGTCATGGTAATCTGGGCGCGGTCGGGAAGAGTAAAGTCTTGGAGCTTTTGAAACTTTTTGATGATGCTGAAGATATAGTCCCAGCGGCCGGCATTCAGGCCCACGCAGTGCTCTTTCAGCTCGTATAAAATCTCTTCCATTTCAAATGCTGCCAGTATGGTCTCAATAAGAACGGTTGCGCGAATGGTGCCTCTTGCAATGCCAAGCTCCTCTTGTGCTGTAATAAAGATATCGTTCCAGAGGCGTGCCTCTAGATGGCTTTCAAGCTTTGGTAGATAAAAGTAGGGGCCTGTGCCCTTTTCCAGCAGGCGGTGCGCATTGTGGAAAAAATAGAGCCCAAAATCAAAAATAGAGGCAGAGATTGGTTTTCCATCAATAACCAGATGCTTTTCGTCCAGATGCCATCCTCGAGGACGGACAATGAGCGTTGCGGTTTTATCCTGCTGCCTATACTGCTTGCCTTCCGGGCTTGTGTAGGAGAGCCTCCTCTCTATGCCTGCAGTCAAGTTGAGCTGCCCTTCGATGACATTTGACCAGGTAGGGGAGAGGGCATCTTCAAAGTCCGCCATGAAGGTATCAGCGCCGGAATTGAGGGCATTGATCATCATCTTTTTTTCGACCGGTCCTGTGATCTCGACATATCGTTTCTGTAGGTCGTGTGGGCTCTCTGCCACCTTCCAGGAGGGGTCTTGGCGAATATGCGCGGTTTCTGGTAGAAAATCTGGAAAAATGCCCGCGTCAATTGCTTTTTGGCGCTCGTGCCGCTTTTTGAGAAGCTCTACACGTGTATCGTTGTACCTTCTATGCAGTTTCGCTAAAAAAGCTACTGCCTCTTGGGTGAGTACCTGCTTGGAGTTATCCATTTCTACCTCTTTAGTTTTATTTTGTCATACCATACCGGTGTAAAAAAGGCTTGCATTCCGCGCTCAATAGCGATAAAAACAAAATTATGAATAAAAATTTTGTTTTCTATAAAATGGTGCAGATGTCGCCGCTGTCTGAGCTTGCTCCTGCGGCCCGCGCCCTTCTGCCGGAGAGTACAGCCGAGATACCATACAAAGATCCGAGCCCCATTGTGCTGGTGCCCAAACGCAGAGGCAGCATTGAGTGTAGTAAACAGGCAGGGCACTACTTTATGGGAGGCTTGCCCGCGCTCATGCAGGCAGTGCGGTTTTTACGACAAAATCCTACCTCTGTAGTTACCTACGTCAATGATGGCGAGCGGAAAAAATCGACGCAGTCGGCACACCAAGGCCATGTCCATCCAACAGAATGGACCACCCCCGAACTTGGCGTATGGCCACTATTAAAAATTATTTTAAAAAGCCTTCATCTACTACCTGCAACTTCGCCTGAAGATGTCGCACACTATTCCTACATCCATTTCCCGCTCTCGAAGATGAGACCCTCGCTCTTTGTGCGCAATATTGCCTTTAAGCTGATGCGCGCCCTTCGGTCAAAAAATGGCGTCTCAGAGGATGACCGATGGCAATGCGATGCCGTGAGAGCCTCTTTAGCCTTTCATAAGGAGGTAAGCGATGAAATTGAAGCGGCAGGGCAAGAGCCAACCTTTGTCTCAGGCTGGCGCCTTATCTGGTCACCTGATCGACTGGGCATAGAGAAAAAGCGGGCGCTTTGGCACGAGCTTGGCATTCATACAGAGCTTCTATGCCTCGACGAACTGCGCACCTGCACGCTGCTGAGAGATGATATCCCACTATATGGCCTCAAAGTACTCGGAGATGGCAAATTTTTTCCCAATGTGGACCAAAAAATAACGAGTCATCTAAGCCGCAAATACCCAAATACCTTTGAGGAGCGAACTGCAAGCGTATCGAAAGTCTATATTGATGAAGAGACAAATAGACCTTTTGCTGTAGAGGAGCTACTACCGGATGGCAGCTCTCAAACTGTGGCTGTCGACTCCTTTTATGGCTCTCCCGGCCACAATCAAGTCTTTAAATCGGGTTCAAAAAAGCCGCTGTGGGACGAAGTGCCGGTAACGGGTGTAAGCACACTGTGGGTGGCGAGCATTGCAAAAAAGGAGCTTGTAAAGCGATTTGGGACAGATGAGGATCTTGTAAATTGCCTAAAGCAGTTTCCCGGCTCTGCAAACCTCACAAACCTGCACATAACTATCTGGGATGCTGTCGTAGATGGTGATACGGTGCATATTGTGGCAAGAGCTACGCAAGGGGCAAATTTTAATGCAATCTATGCCGATCCCAATGATTTAGCCAATATGACAGCCAACATTAATCGCTTCTTCATTGGTTCTTGGAAGCTGATCACTGCAGGCTCTTGCACGCGAAAGACCACGATCTCCAATGTGCCGGAGTTCAAAGACCATTTCATACATGGCCTCTCAGGCATAGGCTTCAGCTTTTCTGCTGCACCTATCTCACACCTGTCAGGAGCGATTAAGCTGTCCGAGGATCCTCTTGAATATCAGCAGAGAATTCGCGAAGAATGGCACTGAAACAGTACTTGTAAATTGTTCCTGTCGCAGCTACCGCAGCTCCATAATGTAACATCGCACTAACCCCACATTCCGCTCGCCAAAGGCTCGCTACATATGGGGCTACTCGCTTCGGTCGCTATCGCGACCAGGTGAGTCCTCTAATTATACCCCACGTTTTGTGCGACTTGCTGCATGCAGAACTCTTTTTTTGGTTTTCCCGGCAGAAAATATGATCTTCTCATGGTCGCGATAGCGACCGAAGCGAGTAGCCCCACGTGAGGAGCCGAAAGGCGACGGAACGTGGGGTTAATGGAATGTTACATTATGGAGCTGCGGATGCAGCGACAGAGAGCAAGGCTCAGGCGATACGAAATTTGAAAAAATCGTAGCACCTGTCTCATATCTATACCCCAAATGGTTCAAGAATTGGTTTTTTTGCTGCGCGAAAGCCCCGCGGTTAAACGATCAAAAACAGGCCAATATTCCAATATGGGCCTGTTTTTGATCGTTTAACCCCGGGGCTTTGGCGCGCAAAAAAATCCAATTCTTGAACCATTTGGGGTATATATTGTCTTTCCACGAAGGATAAATAGGGCATTTTTTATCTTTTTATGGAAGACAAATCAAACGGTATTAAGAGAGTTAAAATTTTTTGGCGAATGTCTTGAGCATCGTATGGGTTTCATGCTCATGCTTTGGCTCAGCCTGGACTATATTTGCGACTCGAAAATCTGCTGTTTTCAATAGATTTTCCAATTCATCTTGCTCAAAATAGGACCAGAATTTCTCTAATCCGCCATAGCGCCGGTCTTTTTCTACGACTTCGCCGGTTCCCTTCTTGACCGCAATAAACAAAATTCCATTCGGCTTCAAAAGTTGATGAAGATGGGAAAGGAGAGGGGGGATTTTCTTTTTTTGGACATGAACCAGAGAACAGTTTGCCCAAATCCCGTCGAAGGAAGCCTTGAGAAAGTCAAGCTCTTCTAGATCCATGGTATAAAAGGTGGCTTTGGGAGCTGTCTGTCTTGCAATGTGTATCATCTGCTCTGCATTATCGATACCAATTACTTGAAGGCCCATTTCTGAAAAAATTTTTGCATCTCTTCCCGAACCACAGCCCAGATCTAGAATGACTCCACCGTTGGGCAGCGCCTGGATAAAGGCCGCGCCCTCTTTTTCAGGATGGAGATGCGCGACATTGGCAGCGTATTCAGAAGCTGAACTGTCGTAGCTATCGCGAGTTTTTGCTTTCATACTGATGCTCAGTCTGTAGAAAAAATGTGTGGGTTAATGCGCTAGCAAGCGAGTCTGGATAGTGCCACACTTTATCATTGGGAGCGTCTGCAAAACCAGATTCGTATATTTCTAGCCACGTTTTGGCCACTTCACTGTGGATCTCAGTCGGTGAATGCTGTATACAAAGCGGCATCTTCTTCTCACTAAGAAGGCAGATACAGAGAAACAGCTCTGAATAGATCATGTCTAACACGTTTCCTAGCACACTGCGATCTCTGAAGTTCACCGGAGTGCCGCGGTTCAGAAGATAAAAAGAGCTGCCATCAGTTTTTGTGTATTTCCACACCTCTTGGCTAATCTCTTCGCGGTAGCAATGCTTCTCAAAGGCAGTAAGGTCAAATTCTTCGTTTTTAGCTGAGGCACTTACCAAAACGGCATTGTCCTGAATGTAGGGGATCTCTTCTGCTCTAACAGAAGTTTTACCGGTACATCCCACTATCAATTCAGACTCGGCAAGGAGCTGTTTTAATGGTGCAATACGGAGTCCCTCAAAACGTGCCCTGATGCATTTTGTGGGATCTATATCATACACAGTAACAGGCGATTCTCTGCCGCGAAGCGCAATGGACGTTGATGTTCCGATCTTCCCATAGCCAATAACAGCTGAGCGTACTCCCTGCAGCACGGCATTAAATTCCTCTCGGAAGATCCTTTCCGTACTATAGATAACGCTGTCGCCAATGACCGTATCTTCGATATCTTTAATGGGACTTTGAGCCATGGAAACAATGGGGACTTTATGGCTTCCTGCCTGTTTATAGCGCCAGTGTCCGTTGTTTGTGTCCTCCACAATGCCCTTAAAATGGGCATAGCAGGACAGCCTATCGGTATAGCCGGCTAAATAGCCTCCTACTTCCTGGACGATGAGGGGGGTAGGATCGCTTTCTAGAATTTCTTTTACAAGAGGTCCTGCTTGCAAAAATGCCTCTTCAATGGAAGAGGGGAGAAACGTTCGTATGCCGCTTGCCTGTAAGGAATGGAGCGTTTTCAGGTCCGCAGAATAAGGAATGGCAATGACTAAAGCGACGGGAAATACTTCATTCACTAAGCGAATATAGCTTGCAGACGTTGATAGCACATGTGTAATCAATACGCAGTTATGCCCGCTATCCGTCCCTTTTTTCTTTACAAGCCGTTCAAGTACTTTTAAGTCACTACTTCTTGTGATGTTGTATTGCATTATGTACCTTCAAGAATTTTTCTCGTGAATCCCGAATAGTGCCGTTAGCGTCTATACATAACGTGTCTGAACGGCCCTTTATAAGCTCCATGATCTTTTTTGTACTGTTTTCAAACAGGTCCAGCCTCTTTGCTGCCTTTTCATTTTGGTCGCTCTCTCTTGCAACAAGCGCCCCATCGCAAGAGTCACATTGATCATCATATAGGGGAGGGTCGTTTTGTCGATGATACACCTTCTGACAGTTGAGGCAGGAAATCCTTCCGGTCATCCTCTTAAAAGCGGTCTCTCTGTCTACTTCTACGCAAACGAATGCAACGGGAAAAGCGGGGTAGAGGGCCAAAAATTGCTGTAGGCTTTCTAATTGAATGAGGGTTTGAGGGAATCCATCGATAATAAATTTTTTACTCGATAATATCAAGGCTTCCAGCTTTTTGAGAACAATCTGCGTAATAAGCTCATCATTAACTTGTCCTCCTTCAGCCATCGTTGTTTTAATCTCTATGCCTATCTCTGTCTCATTTGCAACTTCACTGCGTAGAATATCTCCGGAAGAGAAATATTCCATTTCATACTGCTCTTTCATATGCTGTCCAAGCAGGCCCTTTCCTGCTCCTGGCGATCCTAACAAGATATAGCTACCCACAACGCACCTCCTCCATAAGCAGTCGCTTCTCGAAGCCGCCCCTTTTGAGGCGCTTATCTATCTGCACATTTTTCAACGATTCTACGTCAAATTTTTTTGCCTTTATGATTGCCTCTAGTACCTCATACACATCAGCCAATTCTTCGAGGTTTTCAGCTTCAAGATACTCATCGATCTCTTCGCGTAATTTTTGTTTTAATAAATTGGCATATTCATTTTCCGACACTTCTGTGAACCGGAACAGATGCATTTTTTCTTGAGGAATTATTTGTGGGATCAGATCCCGTACAAGTTTCGCCATCTTCATTTTCTCCTTTTGCGAGCAATAGTGTTGAACCATTTACAGGTAGTGTTGTTCACACCTTCTTTAGGTATATGGTACCACTCATCTAGTATATGGAATTCGTTGAGGTAGTGTGAGAGGCTTTCTTTGTCCATGTAGGTGAAGGTGCGATCTGTCTCTTTTCTCACTCCTTGGCCATCTTTGAAGAATATTGCGATAACCCCATCTGGTTTAAGCGCCTTCCAGAACCTATGCAGTACATCCGGGAGCTCTGAAGGTAAGACGTGCAGCAGGGACGCAGAGGCCCAAATCCCATCAAACAGTTCTGAAAATTCCATTTCCTGGAAATATCCCTGTAGTACAGGAATATGTAGCTGCTCCTTGACATGTTTTACCATTTCAACAGAGGCATCGAGCCCCAGAACGTCATAGCCTCTTTTGGTAAATGCAACTGCATCACGACCAGATCCACAGCCGGCATCGAGAATTTTGGCGCCGGGGGCAAGATGTTTTAGAAAACGATTTTGGCAACCTTTCATTTCAACATGAAAAGTCCTCTCTATATAGCTTTGGGCATTCTTATTGTAATAGCCAACAGAGCTTCTTTCTTCTAGTGTCAGCAGTTCTTCAGTTTTCATGGCACTCTCGCTGAAATGAAGTAATTAAGATAGAGTATCTTTGGCCTATTCTACAATAAGAAAGATTGGCTTTTGTTAACATGCTAATAGAAAGGAAGTTGAAGAGCAAAATGAGAATAGTTTTGGTAATGGCGTTGCAAAAAATGAAACAGAGGTTGCAAAATCTACTCAGGTCTTTCTACAGGAGGGTATATGAACACGATTTTGATTACGGTCGCCTCTGCTGCCTTTTGTGCTCTTTCACGAGTTGTGTTGAATCTTTTCGATCGTAATTTCTTCCGAAAAGATGATGTGGACTTACTAAGAGGGGTTCTTCTCAATGCACTAAACCCGCTCTTTTTCGCTATCGTTAACTGTTTGATTTTTGGCTGTGTCGATTCCTCTATTTTAACACTCTTGACAAAACCAGGGATCATCTTAAGTGGGTTTGGAGCGCAACTTGCTGCCTATGCAGCCTCCCGCTGTCTCGGGATGATGAACATACGCAATGTGATGGTTACGTGCAAAACGAGCGACTTTTTCATCCCTCTGGGCGTGTTCCTTGTAACGAGTCAGTTTCATTTCAATGAGTATCTTTTCGTGAGTTTGACAGCGCTCTCCTTTGTGCCTATCGCCCTTACGCTTGTAAAAGAGGGAAGGCTATATGAAAGAGCCTCCTATCTCTTTATAGGAAGTCTTCTTTTCCAAGCCATGATCAATTCCTATTTTCAGCTGTCTGACTATGCAAGAAATTGGGAAGATTTTTCAAAAATGATGGTAGGGATTCTCTACTGGAGAGCCTCTCTTATGCTGCTTCCGGTGGCACTGCGTTATGTAAAAAAGGCAGATCGTCGCTCTAAGCCCTTTAGCTTTCAGGTATTCGCCCAGCTGTTTTTGCGTGGCTCTCTTGCTTTTCTCTCTCAAGCGGCATTCTTCTTTAGTATTACTCGAGAGCTGAGCTTTATTACCTGGCCAATCCTTAACGCCACTCCTATTGCAAGCTGTTTTGCTGCGCACTATTTTTTAAAAGAAAGGGCGGGCCGTCCGGAGCTTCACGCTCTCTGTCTGTTCTTACTAACCTTTGGCACCTATTTCTTATATAAAGGAGGCTATTTATGGTAAACTATGAGGAAATTTTTCATCAGTGCAAAACACCATCTCGAACCTGTCTATTTTGTGAACCTACGTCTGGGACTGTCCTTTTAGAAACAGAGCACTTTCGCTTGATCGCTGATACCTATCCAATCGTGCCGGGCCACATCATGATCAGTAGTAAAGCACACTACGGTGCAGCAGGTGAGCTGGTAGGGGAGCTTCACGAAGAATTTGTGCACATGAGATACTGTGCAAAGCAGATTGTGACAGAAAGCAGCGCCACTTGTGTCTTTTATGAGCATGGCAAGGCTGGCTCATGCCATGCCCACTCCTCAGAAAATGTGCATTGTGAGCATTTTCATATGCACTGCCTTCCTGCCTCTATCTGTATCCATTCTACAATAGCAAAACACTTTCAGGGCCACGCTATGGAGAGTATTATCGATATATTCGCATACTATCCAAAACATGGAAGCTATTTATTTTTTGAAAATGCAGATGGTGTCATGCGCTACTATCCTGCTGAGGAACAGATAGTCCCATCCCATTTTTTACGTACACTCGTTTGTGCGGCACTTAACGTCCCTGATCTTGCCAATTGGGAGTCCTACGACGATCTTCCCTGCTTTCTACAAAGCAGAGAACTGATTGCGATTGCGATGCAAAAGGAGCATATGTATGCACTACTTTGACCATGCTTCAACCTCATTTCCAAAGCCTCAAGAGGTGATTGAGCGGATGCAGAGCTATCTTACCCAATTTGGAGTAAGCCCAGGACGAGGTAGCTATCAGCTTTCTCAACGGGCCGAGGAGTTGGTTGAAGAGGCTCGGGGAAAGCTTGCAAAGGTATTAAAGATAAAGGAAGTGAATCATATTGCCTTTACCATGAACGCGACACATGGGCTAAACATTGTCATCAAAGGATATCTACAGCCAAAGGATCATGTTCTCATCTGTGGCTACAGCCATAATGCGGCGCTGCGGCCTCTAGACAGGCTAAAGAGAGAAAGAGGAGTAACGTACGACGTGATCCCGGTCGATCAAAAGGGGCAGATAGATCTCGCTCTTTTTCGACAAAAGCTTACCAGTACTACGCGCCTTTTTATTGCAACCGGAGCATCCAACGTCATCGGTGTCAAGGCAGATTTTAAGGAGGCCTTTGGGCTATGTCGATCTGCTGGTGTTAAGATTTTATTTGATTCAACACCGTCACTGGGGTATCAAGATGTTGACATGGAATCAATCGATTTTGTTGTCGGCACAGGCCATAAGAGCTTGCTAGGTCCTTCAGGTGTAGGGTTTCTTTATGTAAAAAATGCTAGCGACCTACCCCCGTATATTGAAGGGGGCAGTCACGGCAACCATGCTATGTCGCTAGAACATCCCGAAAAAATGCCCTACAAATTTGAAGCGGGAACAATCAATACAGTAGGAATCGCCGGCCTTCTCGGTGCGCTCGACTACATCCACGAGAAAACATTTGCGAGGCTAGCTGAGAGAGCCTTAGCATTTACTGAGATGATCTGGAAAGAAATATCTTGTTTGGATACCATAGTGCTGTATGGCACTGATGAGATAGCGCGTAAGGTACCAATCATCTCCTTTAATCTAAAAAGGATCATACCTTCTCAGATTGCTGCTGAGCTAGATAAAAAATATAATATCTGTGTGCGCTCTGGACTTCATTGCGCCCCTTTAATACATAAATTTTTAGGCACATTGCCTACAGGATGTGTTCGCATAAGTACCGGACATCAAAATAGTGAGGAAGAGGTCGCTCTTCTCATCGAGGCAATTAAAAAAATTCATTAACTTTCGCCATGATCAATATTGAAAATCTGCGTACCTTTTATTATATTGCGACCTTGAAAAACCTCACAGAGGCTGCTGCCTTTTTACAGATGAACAAGTCGTCAGCGAGTAGACAGCTGCGCGCACTTGAACAGACTTTAAAAAAAAGTCTTTTTATTAGATCCTCTCATCGACTCGAGCTCACCTCATTTGGTGCCTATTTACTTGAAAAGGCACGTCTTATCCTGTTTGAATTGAAAGCGATCGAAGAAAATACACTGGAGGAGGGAGATGACATCAAGGGGGTTT
>JAFEGS010000612.1 GCA_018239705.1 Verrucomicrobiota bacterium
GGCTTTTTGGAAGCATTATTCTCTTGCTTGTTACCCTCCTGTCAGTTGGTTGCAATAGATCAAGTGATGATGTGTGGAATGATACGCGATCTGCCGGTCGCCATGTGGCACGAGGCGTTAAGACACTGTGTGGTATCCATGGAGAGTCGCGACAGATTAACTCTGCAGATGAATTTGATGACCTATCAGAAGCTGGTGGGTATGAGGAAGACTTTGATTTTATTGGCTTTGAAGCATCTCCCAATCCTCGTATTAACGAAGGCGAGCTGCTGGCGCAGCCAAAAGAGACGCCTGGAGAACAAGGAAGCTCTATCCCCGGGATCAATGCCTTCAAAAATCCTGCAAATCACCCAGAGCTTGCGTCAGTATTTACCAATGTCCATTTCGAGTATAACAGTAGCCTCGTCAAAGGCGATGAAAACCTCGCTATTATTTCTCGAATTGGAAACTGGATGAAGAGCCATCCCAACGCCTACATCTTTGTCGAGGGTCATTGTGATAGCAGAGGACCTGCAGCCTACAACTTTGCCTTGGGAGCGAATCGTAGCAATGCTGTGCGCAACATGCTGATCAATGATGGCGTTGTCTATGACCGCATCTTTACCATCTCCTACGGCAAAGAACAGCCTCTTGTAGATGGAGAAGGTGAAGAGATCTGGAAGATTAACCGTCGGGCTCAATTCAAGGTATATGAGAAAAACTGATAAACTGCTGTGTCTCACTGTTTCAATCTTTTTTTTGACGGGGCTACCCCTATTTGCAGCAGACACAGCTCCCATCACCCGGAAAATCCAGAGCATTGACCATTCGCTGTCAAATCTTGATCAAGAGATTGCAACGCTGCAGCAAAAATCTCAAAATCAAGATCTTGTCCTCGACAGTATCCATAGAGAGGTCTCGGGACTCCTCCAGGCAGTGAAGGAGTCTCAGTCAAAAGCTGAAAATAGCAATGGGACTCGTCTCAAAACTATAGAAAAAAATATTGAAAAGACCTTCAGCGATCTCAAGCAGCTTAAAACCAGTCTCAACGACAATGTATCGCTTCTTGCCCAGCTCCAAAAAACAGCAAAAGAGCAGGAATCGCTTATTCAGCTACAAGCAGAGCAGATCAAAGACCTTGAGTCTGCCATGCGGCTTTTGGCCTCAGCCATACAGGGAAAACCCTCCAAGACAAAAGAGCTTAGCGATCAGCAATACCAGGTAAAGTCGGGAGACACTCTTGAAAAAATTGCAAAGGCTCATAAGACTACTGTAGAGGCTTTAAAAGCAAAAAATGGCCTCGAAAAGAACACGATCTTCCCCGGACAAACCCTCGAGCTTCCGTGAACGTATGGAAACACTACATATTGGCGTGTTTGACTCAGGAGTTGGCGGACTCACCGTCCTCAAAGAGCTGAACCATTTGCTTCCCAGTGCCTCCTACACCTATTTTGGTGACTGCGCCCGATGTCCCTACGGCAGTAAAAGCGCCTCTACTGTGATCCGCTACAGCCTTGAAAATGCCCAATTTTTGCTTACACAGGGTGTCCAGGTGTTGGTCGTTGCATGCAATACAGCCTCTTCTGTCTCTTTAGATAGG
The DNA here is from genome assembly GCA_018239705.1 of Verrucomicrobiota bacterium. Taxonomy (GTDB): domain Bacteria; phylum Chlamydiota; class Chlamydiia; order Chlamydiales; family FEN-1388; genus SZAS-6. The sequence goes on from JAFEGS010000612.1 coordinate 1,580, forward strand.
CTAGAGCAGACGCTCAGCATTCCAGTTATCGGTACTATCAAGCCAACAATAGAAAAAATAGCTCAGGTAACAACAAAAAAACGCATCGGTGTTATTGCCACAAGAGGAACTGTGCGCTCTCAAGCATTCCAAAGAGAGATCGCGAAGAGGCTTCCCGAGGCGGAAGTTTTTGCTACAGCCTGCCCGCTCTTTGTCCCCTTGGTAGAAGAGAGGGTGACACATCCCCTCATTATCAGGATGATTATTAAGGAATCTTTAGCTCCTTTAAAGAAAAAGGGGATAGATACACTGGTACTTGGCTGTACCCACTACCCGATACTAGAATCCTATATACGAGAAGAGATGGGGCCTGATATCGCGATCATTAACCCCGGAAAGGCCTGCGCTGAAGAGCTTCACGCGCTGAAAAGGGATTTGCCCACTACAACAGCTCAGGAACATAGTGAGCAATACCGCTTCTTTGTTTCAGATGACCCAAAAAGGTTCAAATCAACCGGAGAGGCCTTTTTGGGCTTTGCTCTGAAACGAGTGTTACTTTGCTCCCTCTAGAGCTAGTACCTGATTTGCCGGCATAATGGCCAAGGTAATTTTATCTGCAAGAGGGTGGAATCCCTCATGACACAGTATATTGAGCCCCTTTAAGCAGAGCTTCAGCTCACTCATTGCCGATTCAATACCGAGGGTGAGATTGTGAAGCTTTGTTTTCTGTTCACTCTTTTCGAAACTCGGCTGCTTTTTAAGGTACTCAAGAAGCGTACCAACAACAGTAATTTTGTGGAGCATGCCGGCATTACTGCCTGTAATCTTATCTCCGTAAATTTTTGTAGTCATGGATTTCAGCCGAGCATCATGAATAGCCTTTTGGATATCTTCTGCAATAGGTATCTCTTTTGATGAGGTCTCCTGCATGAATGTCTGTAGCTGCAATTTGAATTCACTCACCTCGTTTTGAAGCTCATCCGCTATTCTCTGTACACCATTTTCAATGGCAGCGACTGAAACGAGCCCGCTTTCAATAAGCGCATGAATCTCACGCATTACATGTTCACAAATAGCCTTATTTTCATTCGCGGCCGGATTTGACCTGAGAACGAAGAGCCAAAAATCGAGATCTGCTTCCAGCCCCTGCTGTCCCCAGACTATAGGCACGTAGTCGTCCAGCTGGTTGAACTGTTTTTTTGCTCGTTGAAGGAAAAATTTGCTTGCTACCACTGTAAAGTGATTTATTTCATCGGCAATAGTGGAAAAAATCATCTTATGCTTGTAATAACCGCCCTTTTTAATGAGGGCTCCAAGCACCTCTCTTGCCTCACTATAGTTTTTTAGACCTACCAGGCAGTCTGCCTTCATATCATCGAGTTGTGCTCTAATCTCAATAATCTTTGGCGTATCTTGATAGCCACTAAAGGTGAGTTTGCACGCTGCAATACTATTGAGCGCGTCGTCATACCTGCCACAGCCTGTCATAGCGACAATTTTTTTACGCTGAACTTCAAGATCTGGGGACTCCGGACATTGCTCTAACTTTTCCAATGCCTTGTCGTAGGCCCTTTCGATCATTAATCGATCAGCAAGCCCCTTGAGATAGTGCCTATCCTCCGGTTGCAGTTCTCCAATCAGATGATAGAGATGCAAAATGGGCATTGTCTGTGGGGCGTTGCTCGTATTAAGACCATCGAGTGTTCTCAGCTCTCGCTTGCCCAGTTCACTCAATTGGGCAGTGACTGCTACTTGAACGGCCTGCACAGTAACTAAAGAGGAGGAGTGTGGCCCGAATAATCCACATTTAAGCAAAACGCCTATTTGCTCTACCACTCTTTCAAGAAAGGGAAGGTCTTCAATAGTGTCTGCGGCCTCTTTTTCAAGCCTGATGCACGCATTGGTAATTCGTTTAGCCTCTCCACCAACCTGCTGCAACCAGACAATCTTTTGCCCAAGTGGTATGGGATTGCGTATGGCATCTTCTATCTTTTCAAACAGTTTCCCCTTACACTGTTTCAAAGACTCCACGGTGGTAATTTCTACGATATTATTGGGGGGAAGAACCATTCCATCTAGAGAAAGCAGGCTCATAAAGACTCCTATTAATTAAATTAAAGCACGATTATATGTAAGAAAACCAAAAATGTCAAATAAAAATTATTTATGTTATTCACATCAGAATCGGTTGCCTCTGGTCACCCAGACAAAGTTGCAGACCAAATTTCAGACGCTGTTCTCGATGCATATTTGCGAAAAGATCCTCTCGCAAGGGTTGACTGTGAGGCTCTCGTCAGTAGCGATCTCATCGTGCTATCAGGGCAAATTTCAAGTAGTGCCACAGTTGATTATGAGAGCATCATCAAAAAAACCATGCATACCATTGGCTACGAAACCGATCATACACGTTTTTTAATTAATATCACGCAGCAATCTCCCGAAATTGCTCAAGCCGTAGATGCTAAGGGTGCAGGCGACCAGGGCATCATGTTTGGCTATGCCTGTGATGAAACACTGGAGTATATGCCCCTCCCAATTATGCTTGCCCATAGCCTCGTAGAAGCGTTGCGATCTGCCAGGATCAGCGGCCGGCTGCCCTTTTTGAGACCCGATGGCAAATCGCAGGTAACTGTAGAATATGGTAGCGATCTTCGCCCCATACGGATCGATACTGTGCTCCTCTCAGCTCATCATAGCGTTGATATTGAACTCGAAGAGCTGAGATCGCATTTGCTGCCACTCATTCAAAAAACTCTTCCCGCACACCTTCTAGATGCAGCTACTCGCTACATCATTAACCCAGCAGGTCTCTTTTGTATTGGAGGGCTGACCTCCGATTCCGGGATCACCGGTCGCAAAATAATGGTCGACACCTACGGCTCTATGGCAAGACACGGTGGAGGCGCCTTCTCAGGTAAAGACCCTACAAAGGTCGATCGATCGGCAAGTTACATGGCACGCTACATCGCCAAAAATATCGTTGCTGCAAAATGTGCAAGGCGCTGCGAAGTACAGCTCGCCTATGCCATTGGCATGGCAGAACCTATTGCAATCTCTCTCGAGACCTTCGGTACAAGCCGCTACACCACCCACGATCTCACTCAAAAAATCATTAACAAATACGATCTAACAGCTACCGGTATCATCTCCCATCTCAATCTCCGGCGTCCCATCTATCTACAAACCGCCTATGGCGGCCATTTTGGAAGAGAGCGCAGCGATTTCACATGGGAAAACATTGATAATCAATAGATTATACATTATAACATGGGGGCTTAAAACAATTAAATTGCCAGTAAGTACTCGGGTAGGCAAAGTAGTGGATATTTATAATAGACTCTTATGGCGCTCAAAAAGGCATACACAAACATACCTACTAAGGAGACAGGCTCTCTTGAAAACCAGGAAGAGGATGAAATCCCACCAAGCTTCCTGTTCCTCAGACTTCCCCTCTTCCAATGGAAAAGCTTTCTCATCTTCACCGGAGTGTCGCTAGCTCTGATCTTGCAGTGGTTTTTCACCTCAGATATTTTCAATATCCCGGAAGATGTAGCGCAATCTCAGCACCATTTTCAAAAGGCAAAAGAGGGCTATTTGGCCAACAGGAGCTATTGGGACGCCAAAGAGCAGCACTTCATCGACTATATTCGATACGAGCTTGACCAGTCCAATGACCAAGAGCTTCTTGAGCGGCTGGAGGAGACGCCGGGCGAGATTTTGGTCGCCTATGTAACACAAAGACTGCCCGCAGGCCTGCAGCGCTTAGAACATATCTCTATCTTCCTGCGAGAAGGATCTCCCTGCAGTCTCATTATTTCAAAGTATGAAACTGGGATCTGGCCACTGAAAATTATGCTCTCTTTAGAGCTCGAAGTGAAGATTCAAGCAAGGCGCCTCTCCCTGGTTCCTTCACGGCTTCGAAGAGGGTCTCAAGATCTTGCCCTAGGACTATCTTGGGCCTACTTTGGACCGGAACTCGACACTATACGTCAATCTTGCAGCTGAAAGCGGTAGCCCACGCCTCGCACCGTCTCAATATGCTCAAAATGGGGTCCCATCTTCTTTCGAAGCGCTGCAATATGGACATCGATATTGCGATCAACTACAAAGAGATCATCGCTTTGCAGATCATCTAGAAGCTGGTTTCTGGTTAGTACCTTTCCCTTACTGAGCACAAGCCTGCGCAAAATCCCAAATTCAGAGAGCGTAAGCGGTATAGATTTTTCTCTCTTTTTGACCAGGTAATTTTCAAATTCGATGCGAAAGTCTCCGAAGGTCATATATCTCACCTCTTTCTCCTCCTCCTTACTGCGACGAAGGACCGCATTTACCCTCGAAAAGAGCACGCGGGGCGAAAAAGGCTTTGCAACATAGTCATCAGCTCCAAGCTCTAGCCCTAGTACCACATCTGTCTCTTCGCTCTTTGCTGATATCATGATAATGGGGATATGTTTGAGCTGTGCATGGCTTTTCAGTTTTCGGCAGACATCAAGTCCATTTTGTCCCGGAAGCATAATATCTAAGACAACGATATCTGGTTTTTCGCGCTCCACTGCTTCATAGCCATTTAATCCGTCTGTAGCCGTGATCAGTTTGTATCCTGAAATCTCTGCCTGCAGCTTGATCAGGGCTGCTATATCTTCTTCATCTTCAATCAATAAAATTTTCGGTTTATGCATGAAGAGATCTCCTAATTTTTTCTTTGACCCAAAGAGAGAAGCTGGATTATAATGGGTGCGTACATTTTTGTAACTCTTACTCATTAAGGCAAGCATGTTTTTTGTAGCGCTTCTATACGCCCTTTTTGCAAGTGTCTTCACCGCATCCAAGCAGGCCCTTGAATACGCCCCTCCCTTCTTTCTGGTCGGCACTCGTATGGCTTTCGCTGCTCTTTTAATGCTTGCATTTCATGCCCTTATACAAAGGCAAAGTATCGCTCCTAAAAAAGGCTCAATCTGGAGGCTCGTCCAGCTTGGAGTCTTTAACATCTACCTCACCAATGTCTTTGAAGTTTTGGGGCCTTCAGTACTTAACATCCTTTAAAACCTGCTTTATCTATAGCCTTTCGCCCTTTCTCTCTGCCTTTCTCTCCTACTTTATCTTTGCAGAGAAGATGTCGAGCAAAAAATGGCTTGGACTCATTGTCGGCTTTGCCGGCTTTTTGCCTATCCTCATCAGCAAAACCTCCCAAGAGACCGTTGGCGGAGAGCTCTGGATTTTCTCATGGGCGGAACTCGCTGTTGTCATCGCAGCCATATCCTCTGTCTATGGATGGATCCTCCTGAAGCGGCTTGTGAGTGAAGATGGCTATTCTCCATTTACTGCAAACGGCCTTTCGATGCTTATCGGGGGAAGCCTTGCCCTTACCCACTCCTTCTTTGCAGAAAACTGGAGCCCTTCACCCATCACAGAGTTTGTGCCTTTCCTCGAATGCACACTCTTTTTGATCATTGTATCCAATTGCATCTGCTACAACCTCTATGGCTTTTTGCTGAAGCGATTCTCAGCTACTTTTATGGCTTTTGCAGGCCTTACAACGCCCCTATTTTCAGCACTTTTTGGATGGGCTTTCCACTCAGAGATCCCAACACTTAGTTTCTATGTCTCCTTTTTCATCGTATTTGCCGGCCTCTTCATCTTTTACAGTCAGGAGCTTGTTCGCCAGCCTTCTTTACCCGCGATGAAAGAACATGCGTGAGAGTGAAATCGATTCGATCATGGCTGCAACCATAGCCTGCTTTCAGCATATCACGAAGCGACACCTTCTCTTCCATCTCGCCTTTGCAGTCATTGCATGTGTAGGAGTAGTCCTCTTTGTGCTTTTTTTCTCGCTTTTAGCAAACTCCTTTCTCCTCTCACTCACTATTGCCAGCTTCTTTTTTGTCTGTGTGATGTACTTTGTCCTGCGGATCTACTTTCAAGAGCAAAAGCCAAAGGCCTTCATGGCGCTACGCGACGAGTATCTAGCTGCCTGCAGGCAAAAAGAACAGAGTCACAACGCCCCCCAAGCGACTGCACAGGCAGCTGAGCGTGCCTATACAGCGCTTGGCAATAAAGAATTGTCTTTATATAAAATATTTTCTAAATTCGATTTTCTCAAAGCAGCCTCACTGCGCCTCTCAAAGACCTTTCATTGGTACGACGTTCATACGTTGCGAGAATATTTTCTGCTCTCTTCTATTGAAGCCTACACCTCAGTCATTAAAAGCGAGCCCACAAGCTACGATGCACATGCAGCTCTCGCATGCGCCTACATTAACCTTGCAAACCACTACACGAGCGCCCTTTCCAGCACTCAGTCAAGAGCCCTCTCGCTTGAGTTTA
>JAFEGS010000613.1 GCA_018239705.1 Verrucomicrobiota bacterium
TACCATATACCACGCGGTTGGTTTTGTCACTAAAAAGGGGCCTCTTCCTACAGAAGATTCTCCGGAAATTTTGAAAAAAATTCCTGACGAGGTGTTACATATCATTTTTCGCGAGCTGCCAATTCCACGAATGGCTGAACTTTCACTTGTTTCTAAACAGTGGTCATTGTCGCAGCAAAAGTTTTTAAACTTAGCAAAGCCGGTTTTTACTACGATAATGTGCAGTTTTAACGGAAGTTCAGTTCGTAATAAAAATAATTTTTACGAAATAAAATTTGATAGAGATTGTATCTATATTAAACATAGTAACATAGTTAAAGATGAATGGATAGTTTTTGACAATGCTATTCCTGACATAGTGATTAAGCAAAACTGGGAGACAGGAGGATGTTGGGATAGCGCGATGATACCCGGTAAAAGATATCCTTTGGGAATTGAATACTGTACTGTAGATGAAAAATTGTCAGACAGACATAAGCTTCTCATGGAAAAGACTGCACATCATATTAGAGAGCGTGTTTTACCTGAAGATACTCGATTACGCGAAAGATTTGCTCGATACAGGAGATTTCCATTACTGGTAGCGAAGCAAGAAGTGTGCAGTAATGATAAAATTTTAACAGGGCTTAAATTTTACGAAAAATGGTAGCGACGGACAACTCATCACAACGAATGGTTGACTTTTGTGCTAAAAGGGAGTAAGATCCGGATTAGACGGAGAAATAAAGAGCAAGCTCCGGATTAGTTATCCAAAACAGGAGCGCATTCCATGAAAGTCAAACGATATCTGAACCTACAGCTTCCTTTGGGACAATCTATCTTTCTTTGGGGGCCAAGAAATTCGGGAAAGTCTACCTATTTGCGCGAGTCTTTTCCAGATTCAGTGTACTATGATTTACTTCAAACAGACCTCTTTTTGACCCTTCTAAAAGAACCTTTCAAGTTGAGAGAAGAGATTCTTCAGTTGCCCTCTGAAGCTCTCCAAAATCCGATAATTATCGATGAGATACAAAAAGTTCCCCTGTTGTTGAACGAAGTACATTGGCTCATTGAAAACCATAAACCATGCCACTTTATTCTTTGCGGTTCAAGTGCCAGGAAGTTGCGTGCAGCAGGTACCCACTTATTGGCAGGACGCGCGTGGAGCTCTCATTTCTATCCTCTGGTATATTCTGAAATTGATAATTTTTCTCTACTGCGAGCGTTAACACACGGGCTGTTGCCCACCTCTTACTTCAGCCATCAGCCTCGGCGCTTTCTCAAAGCATATATACAAGATTACTTGATAGAGGAGATTCAAAAAGAAGGCCTAGTAAGAAATTTAGCAGGGTTTTCGCGGTTCTTGGACGCTATGGCACTAGGCCATGGAGAAATGACAAATTACGTCAATGTAGCTAGAGACTGTGGTGTCGATGCGAAGACAGTGAAAGAGTATTATGATATTTTAGTTGATACTCTTGTCGGCTACCGATTGGAGCCATTTCACAAGCTGGGAAAAAGAGATGTGATTACTTCTACTCCAAAATTTTACCTCTTTGATGTAGGTGTAGCAGGCTTTCTCATGAACCGCTCTATCGAAGTTCTAAAAGGAAAAGAGGCAGGAGCTGCGTTTGAACATTGGATCTTGACCGAACTCATTGCGTATCGAGGCTTACATGATCTTGATTTTCCTATCTCCTATTGGCGGACGAAATCTGACCTTGAAGTGGATTTCATCTTAGGCAATGGTCAAGTGGCTATTGAGGTTAAAATTTCGAGTAAAGTGGCTAAAAGTGATTTAAAAGGCTTGGAAGCATTTATAGAAGAACACCATCCACAGCAAGCGTATTGTGTCTCGCTCGCTCCAAGGGCAAGAAAGTTGAGTTTGAGCAATGGGTCTCACATAACCGAGTTGCCTTGGCAAGAATTCATTAAAAAATTATGGAACAAAGAGATTATATAAAAGAAAATGAGCGAGCTCCTTTTATTGTGACAAATTATCTAATTTCTGTATAATTTCAGCGACAATTCAAATAATCAATTTAAAAATAAAAAAGGTAGTTATGAGCTCACGTGCTTTAAATGACTTATTCTCATCAGGCTCAGAAGCTTTTTACAGTGGAAATGCATCTCCGCAGACTGAAGCAGATACGCAAGCCCCCACAATGTCAACAATGTTCAATAACGCGGTTGATTTTATTGCCAAGCTTCCGGCTTCTTCGTTTGGCTATGAAGGAGCTCAATATGGATATAGAAGCTCTACAAGTTACGTAGGTAACAGCTATGTCACTCGCACGGAAACCGTATATAAGCCTGCTAGGTTGGTATATGGTACCTCCGGCGGTACAGGTGAAGAAGACGATATTACACGCGCGATTGACCAGGTGGGGAGAGCGGCTACGCTATGCGCAGCTGCAGCCGTTGCAACCGCTATTTTTTTCAGCTTACTCAAGGAACTAAGATGAAAAAGATGAGTAGGATCATAATCATGTGACCCTTTTACTCTACTTGCTTATGACTTGGAGATTTATACGGGTTGGGGTGAAGGTTCGGGGACGGTGGCACGGGGGTAGCGTTTAATGGTCGCTTCGAGATCGGCTAGCACATACATACCTCCAAATCCTAACGACGTGTAAAATCCTCGCCCTATTCCCCAAAGACGGGATGCCGACGAATAGTCTTGCCGACGTAAAGCATCAAAAATTTGATAGCTCCCTGCTGCCAGCGACGAAAGGCTTATCAGACTGCTCACATACGAGATGTTGCCATGATTGAGGACCCAATACAGATTAATAGAACCTAGGTAGCCTGTAATCACGCAGACATTGTGTACCGTCGCCCACTGGGTTGCTCGCTTTTCTTGGGCTTTTGTCGGGCGGCTCCCATCGTGGCAGTCAGCTATTTCTGCAAGGACAGTTTCTGCTTTGTAAAATCCATCAACTCTAGCAAAGTCTGGGAGCAATCTAGCAATGTCTGGCAGATAGCCTGTCATAGAAAAAATCTCATTTTTACTGAAAATAGTACCACAACAGGCGGTTTTTCACAATTGTCACCATCATATGCTTGTGCATGCAAGATAGGCTACAGGTCCCTTTCTTGGCATAATCCCAAGCAATAATAGCACTTCTATAAATGATTTGAAAAATCGAATTGTTATGCACATTCAAGATGAGGCAAGGGGAGAGAGGATTCTGGAACGTTTGAGAGATGCAGTAGCGTACATCAACTCCAAAGGAACTGATCTTCCAAAAGAAGACGCCAGCTTCCGCTATTTTATTGAAAAGACTAAAGGTGAAAGCTCACAATCTGTAAACACTTTTTATTGTTTTAGAGAGCGGTAAAGAATGCCAGTTTAGCTGCTTTTTTATCGAAAGTATACGTAGTAGTGCAGGAAAAAGATAGATTAATCAGTCCTATGACGCAATCTGCAAAGTCTGCCTTTGTGTGCCGGTACTCATGAAATGCCGTAAGTGCTAGTTGTCGATTTTCAATTTCAATATACTCTGCATGGAGAAGCTTATCTAAAAATTTGGCTATCTCTTCTCGTTTGAGCTCATAGGTGTAATTCAAAACCCAAACCACCTCACAAAGGACCACTAAGCTGATGTGCATCAAATTTTTACGTTTAATAGCCGATTCAACCACCTTTTCTGCTAGATTGAACTGTTTTATATCATCCTTCATAAGGTACCGAATGAGCACATTCGTATCGAGTCCAATCATGCCATACCCCCACCAGCGCCTTTTTTAATGGCAATTTCCATCTCTTCCAAGCTTGCGGCTTTTCTTCCCTTCTTATAAAAAAAACCCTTGAGATCACGAAAGTCACATGTGCGAGGAGATAGGAGTACTTCACCCTCGTCGCTAATAATAAAGTCAATCTGATCGCCAGGACCTATCTTTAAGATATCGCGAATATCCTTTGGGATAGTAACTTGGCCCTTACTTGTAATCGTAGCTTTTCTGAGTTGCATGACTAAAACACCTAAAATACAAATTGAAGACTCCTTACTTATGGTAAGGAATTTCAACATTATATTCAACTAATTACCCGTCGACAGGTAGTGCCGTACACCTGTGTGCCAGAACCTGCAGGCCAGAAGCAAGAAGAGCACTCCAACCAACGGGAAGATAAAGGGCAGTAGTGGGGCGAGGGGAGTGGCAAAGGTCTCCTGCTTCAGAAGTAGGGCAAGCGGGTAGTATCCCACACATGCAAGGGGGATTACCAGCGTGAAAATCAGCCGAAAACCCACCGGGTAGATGCTCATGGGATACTGTGCTGTCTCAAGACCGCCGTAGGTGGTGATGTTCATCAGCTCGAGGCTCTCTGTTGTCCAAAAGCATACTGTGGCCTGGATGATGAGCAGGCCATAGAAAAGGGAGCTTGTGCCAAGAATCGAAAGAGCGAGCACGAAGTAGGTGGAGGCCGGAAGGGTGCTGTTTAGCTCACAAAGGCCCCAGGTCAGCACTGTGCAGCCTTGCAGAAAGCGGCCAACTCTCATCAGCTGCACCTTGTGGGTAGCTATGAGCAGGAGGGGGCTGACAGGTCGCAGCAGGACGCGGTCAAAGTCGCCATATTTGACAAACTCATCGAAGGTGTCAAACCCTCTTGCGAAGCATTCCGCGATAGCAAAGCTAATATGCATCATACCGTAGAGCACGGCAACCTCGGCAAAGGACCAGCCTTCTATCACCTGAAAGCGGTCAAAGAGTACCCATATGCCCAAAATGCTGACAAAGGTCGAGAAAAAGTGGGCTATTGCGAGCATAAAAAAGGAAGCTCGGTACTGCATGTCTGATCGGATTGATACGAGGAGAAGCTGAAAGAAGAGAGACATTTTATCCTCCTTGAATCTGTAGTTTGCCAATGGCACGCTTTGAGACGTAGCTGCCCAAGACGATTGCAATAGCTGCCCAGGCAAGCTGGAAGGCCAGGTAGTAGCCGCTTTGCTCGAGGGGAATGAGCCCTGTATATATTCTGCAGGGAATATCGAGGATGCCACGTATGGGCTGCACTTCCAAAAAGGGCTGCAGCCAGCTGGGAAAGAGGGGAAGAGGCACAATAAGTCCGGAGAGCAAAATAGTGATATTGGGAAGTATGCGTACAATGCCTTCTCCGGAAAGTGTCCAGAAGAGTGATAGACAAATAAGCGTTGTTATAGCGCTTGAGAGGATGAGTGAGCAGCCTATAGAGGCTACAAAGGTGCACAATGTGGCAAGAGATTGCGGATGTGCAAGCTCGACAGGGTATACGGTAAGAAAGAGAGCGGAGAGAAGAAAGTAGGGGATAGTTCGTAAGATAAGGGGAGCTATACGCACAGCAGCTGCACGAGAGAAGAGAAACCAGTAGAGGTTGAGGGGGCGAATGAGCTCGTAGGCGATGCTGCCGACCTTGATCTGCCGTTCGATCTCCTTATCGATGTTCCAGGGAATGAGCAGCCAGAAGGCCTGGTTGATCCAGTTAAAGGTGAGTGTGACGTGCAGTGGTATGGTGGATGCGCTCGTATGAGCGCCACGGTAAAAGGCAATAAAGATCATATTGAAAATGAGCGCCCAAAACATCTGGGTGCATATACCTGCAAAGGCTGCTTTTCGGTACTGCAGTAGTGTAAGGAGCCTGGCGCGCAGTATGGCAATATACGACTTCATAGATTGGCACTTTTATAGAATTTGGCGATAATCTCTTCGATGGGCGGATTTTCAACAAAGAGGTCGGTGATGGCGTGTGCACTGGTCACTTCGGCAATCAGCTTTGGTGTGGAGGTCACTTCCGGGTTGTAGCTGAGCCATACGCGATGGCCCTCTTGCTTGAGCACGAAGCCTTCCGTCTTGTGTATAAAGTCGTCTTTGTGAGCAAGGTCGATCACAAGCCAGCGCTCCGGGAGTATGGAGCTACGAAGCTCTTGGATGGTGCCATCGAGGAAAATACGCCCTTCACTTAAGATAAGCACCCGTTTACAGAGCGCTTCGATGTCATCCATATCGTGCGTGGTGAGGAGGATCGTCACCTTCTTTTCTTTATTGAGCTTTCGTATGCAGTCTCGCACCGAGAGCTTGCTGACGGCATCGAGGCCTATCGTAGGCTCATCGAGAAAGAGGATTTTGGGCGAGTGGATGAGCGATGCGGCAATGTCAGATCGCATGCGCTGGCCAAGGCTTAAGGTCCTGACAGGCATATGGAGGATGTGTGAGAGATCGAGTGTGGTAATGAGCAGGTCAAGGGTCTGCTCATAGTCTCTTTTGGGGATGCGGTAGATGTCTCGCAGGAGCTTGAACGATTCGATAACAGGAATATCCCACCAGAGCTGCGTTTTCTGCCCAAAGACTACGCCAAGCTCTCGCACCACCTCTTGCCTATGCTGCCAGGGGCATTTTCCAAGCACCTGGACATCGCCACCATCAGGTGTGAGGATGCCTGAGAGAAGTTTTACGGTAGTGCTCTTGCCTGCGCCATTAGGGCCAATATAACCGACAAGCTCGCCCTCAGCTATTTCAAAGGAGATCTGGTCCAGCGCCTTTTTGATGGTGTACTCGGGAAAGAGGAGGTTTCTGAGGCTACTGAAGGCGCCTTTTCGCGGTTTTACCTGGCGAAAGGTCTTTACAAGGCTTTTAACAGAAATAAGGCTCATAGTAATTTTAATTGAATAGCATTGCAGGCTGCTGCCACATCATTTTGGATGAGGTCGACCTGTTTTTGAACTTGCTTGATCGCAGCCATCACCGTAGAGTGGTCTCTTGTGAAAAACTCCCCGATTTTCATGTAGGGGATTTTGAGAAGGCTGCGGCATAGGTACATGGCGACCTGCCGGGCTGTGACAAACTCGCGCGCTTGCGATTTCCCGCACAGATCTTCCGGAAGAATGGTGTAGTACTCGGCGACGGCTGCTACAATTCTCTCTGGGGAGAGCGAGTTTGTCTTTTCGTTGTCTATCAGGTCTGATAATAAATTTTTTATTACTGAGATCTGGAGCGGCTGCTTAGGCTGTTGTTTGCCATTTTGGTGCAGATGTGAGCGTAGGATGAGCGCCTCAAGGGCACGCACCGCCGATTTTGGGTTTGTAAAGAATGTCTCAGCGAGAAACTCACTGATGCGGCTGGCAATAGGAAAGTTAAGGAAGGCTGCCTTTTTCTCGATGAGCTTGATGAGGTTCTTCTTCTCAGGAGCCGCCAAAGGCAGCGATATTCCCCACTCAAAGCGTGAGATAAGCCTTGGTTCAATAAATGCAAGCGATTGCGGTGTGACGTTGGCAGCAAGGATGATCTGCTTTCCTGCAATGTGCAGCGTATTAAAGGTATGAAAAAACTCTTCCTGCGTGGCATTTTTTCGAGCAAAGCACTGCACATCGTCGACTAAGAGGATATCGGCATTACGGTAGAGCTTGCGAAAGTGCGACATCTCCCCAATGCGAATCGATCTCACAACATGGTCTGTAAAGAGTTCAGCTCGTACGTAGATAGCGTTGTATCCGGCTCTGCGTAAGCGCTCTGCTGTTGCCTGCAGAAGATGGGTCTTTCCCGATCCCGGAGGGCCATAGAAGTAGAGGGGATTAAACTCACTTGTCTGTTTTGCAAGTATCTTTGTGCAGAGCTCGTCCAGGACTCTATAGCCAATTTCGTTCTCTTCAAAAAGGATAAAGTCTTCAAAGGTACATGAGGGGTCTAATTCTTCAAAATAGATGTGGTCGGGCTGTTTTGCCTGCTCTTTTTTACTAGAGGCCGGCTTTTTAGCCTGTTTGCCCCCAGCGAGTGAAAGATGGACTTTGATCGGACGCTGGTTGCGGTTACGAAACTGTGAGAGTTTGTGTCGAATATGCTCTTCAAACCAGAGCACCTGGAAGGAATCTTTGGCTTCGAGATAGAGATTGCCGGCATCGAAACGCTGCAGTTGCAGCGATCTCAGCCAGCGGTCAATGGTCTCTTTGCCAAATTCTCTCTCTTGTGTTTCAAGAAATTTTTCCCATTCGATACTTTGTACAGTCACAGCTGTCACTTCATTTTTTTATGTTTGGTAGTGGGTTTTGAAACTACTTCTACTACAACCTCCGGCGTTTTGCGAGGTCGATTGACCCACCACTGCTGGATAATCCCAAGGACCATAGAGGAGATCCAGTAGATGTTAAGACCGGAGGGGAAGTTGTAGAAGAGAACGGCCATGACGACAGTCATGACATTACCCATCATGCGCTGCTGCTTCTGCTGGTCGGTCCACTGCGCAGGATCCTTAGGCAGGGAGCTCATCACATTCTGCTGGATGTACATAATAGCGCCCAAAAGAATAGGCAGGAGGTGGAACTGGTTGCCTATTATAGGAAGCGGTGTAGACCAGCTGAACAAGACGTCAGGGGAGGAGAGGTTGTCGATCCATCCCGGAATAAAGGAGGCACCTCTAAGCTCAAAGGATGATTTAAGAAGGTCAAACATCCCGATCAAAAATGGAAGCTGCAAAAGGAGCGGCAGACACCCGGAAAGGGGGTTGATGCCCTTTTGGCGGTAGATGTTCATGATTTCCATTTGCGCCTTTTGAGGCTCTTTTTTGTACTTATCCTGAATGGCCTTTAACTGAGGCGCTACCTCCTGCATGCTCTTCATGGAACGAAGCGACCAGGTGTTGAGAGGGTAGAGGATCAGCCTAAGCACAAAGGTGACAAAGACGATGGAGAAGGCCCATGAGTGGGTCACTGCAAAGGCCAGCTTCATGATAAAGAAGAGGAATTTTGCAAAGGGCTCTGAAATAAAGGCAAACCAGCCGTGGAAGGTCTGGCAGGAGAGGAAATCGGAGGTTTTTCCGCCTTCGGTTGCAAAATGTGCATCGACTGTTTTGAGGACCGACTCTGCAAAAGGCCCTGCAAACACTCTGAGCTCCATGCGGCCTGCCACCTGCTTGATAGGCAGGAGCACTTCATAGCCGGGGAGATCCTTTGCGGGAAAGCGGCCGTAGGCTTGGTCTATGAGGGTGAGCCTGGAGGGATCGAGAGGACCATCGATTTTCTCAATTTTAAAGCCTGCTTCATTGCCCTTTGTGGGGTCGAGAATAAGGCCAAAAAAGCCGTTTGAATTGCAGACCCAATCGACATTGCTGGAGGTCAGTGTAAAGGTCTGGCTTGGAAGGTCCACCTTTTCGACTTGATGGG
>JAFEGS010000614.1 GCA_018239705.1 Verrucomicrobiota bacterium
CGCGAAAGGCATTCTGTGAACCAAAATGAGCACAATGAAAAAGTGCCCTCTTTCATTCCTTTATCTTGAGTTGAAAAGCGATAGACAAGCGTATCAACCACAAGCTCTCGTTCCACACACTCAAAAGTAGAAAGCCAAAGAGGATCTTTGGGGCTAATAAATCTCATAAGAGGCATAAGTAGGCACGAGGCATCGATTTCTTTTGCCCCCTGGTATGCTACAAAAGCCTTTTTCTTCTTGTCCCAAAAATCGGCAAATACGGAATTATAGATTTTATCCCGCTCTTTTACCCAGTGATCAGGGAGTGGTAAAGACCTGTTTGTTGCAATGCGTATTGCTCGATCGAGTGCAACCCAGCACATAAATCGAGGATAGAGATATTTTCGCTCAACCTCACGAAATTCCCAAATGCCATTTCCGGGTTGATCCCAGTTTTTAGATAACCAGTTCACTTGCTCGCGTACTGCTATCCACTCTTCGTGGGTAATGGGAGTAACATAGGCATCATAGAGATAAATCGCATCGATAAGCTCACCATAAATATCAAGCTGTCTTTGCGTGTAGGCAGCATTTCCTATGCGAACAGGGGATGATTGGCAATAGCCTTCCAGATGCTCTAGGGTGTGCTCAGTAAGCTTTGTATAGCCGTCAATACCATACATGACATGCAGGTGGCTTTCTTTTTTGAGTACCTGCATGATCCACTTCATGAATTTACCGGCTTCTTCCTTATAGCCTAATCGTATGAGTACATAGATGACAAAAGAGGCATCTCGTATCCATACGAATCGATAATCCCAATTTTTCATTCCTCCAATCCATTCAGGAAGGGAAAATGTGGGGGCAGCAATGATAGAGCCAAATCGTTCGGAGATAAGTAGCTTGAGCACCAATGCTGATCGGATTACTATTTCCCTCCACCTTCCTGTGTAGGAACATTGCGCAACCCAGTCCTTCCAGTAGGCGATCGTTTTGTCAAAAAGCTCATCTACTATATCCTTTGAGTAGTGCTCCACAAAGGAGGCCGATTCATGGATATTTTCAAATAAAAAATCAATAGTTTCGCCTTGTTTTAAAGTAAATTCACTGTAGGCATCATTTCCTTTGATGTGCAAGGGACAAGCGCTGACAAGTTTTACGGTAGCGTCATTTTTACCTCGTGCCTTAAAGATAATTTCATTTTGACCTGCAGCCTTCGCGATATGTTTGTCTTGAGCATAGTTAAAACGGGGTGAGCAGCGCATCTTGAAGGAGATATCGCCCTTAATGCTTGTCAATCTGCGCACCAATAGATTTCCATTGCAGTGGTTTCTTATGGGCATAAAGTCCATAATCTCTGCCATACCTTCAGGCAGAAAAAAGCGAGTAAGCAGGATATTTGTTTCAGAAAGATATATTTGCTTACTCTTTGCATCGCGATTCACAGGGCTGATGGCAAAAGATCCTCCCTTCTCAGAATCGAGTATCTTTGCAAAGATTGAGGGAGAATCAAAATCGGGAAAACACATGAAATCGATCGATCCATCAAGGCTGACAAGTGCTGCACAGCGCAAATCACCAATTATACCATAATTTTCAATTGGTTGATATTTTTGATGACTACCCATATATATACATACCCAATTAACCTGAAGAGTTGGTCGTGCCCGTGCCTGCGTAAGTTGTCGATCTTAAACACATCTTGGGGTGCACGTACACATGCCTTTGTACAAATTCATTATCGAGATCGGTCATGGACTCGGTCTCGATATGAATTTATAGGTCGAAACAAGGGAAAAGTGTGTGGAATAGGAGCTCTAGGTCTTGTTCCCAAACCCACCAAACTTGCCATTTGAAGAGACAGCCTGCCAGAAGCCCAATACAGCAACGATTATTCCCACAATTACTGCATTTGCTGCCATCGCACTAGGGCTTGATAACAACCATGCAGAAAAGAACAGCCATACTCCAAGTATACCATTTATCCAGCTTTGCCACATAACAACCTCCTTAATGGTTAATAGGCATAATGTACACACATAAAAATAGTAGGCACTCATAAAGCGGTTTATGCCCAAGTCCGATTTATACCAAATTAACCGGTCATGGGCACGCTTACGGACATCTTTAGTGCCATGCTAACAAATAGATTTTTGATCTTTTTTTGTCAAAGGTTTAGTTTACTTTTACTTAATGTTTGGGTATATACCTCATCTCAGTCAAAAGACGAATGGACCCTTCCAGAACAAAAAGCCCATCCATGTCAATAGTAGCAACACCCAGAGCACGATCGCAATAGCTATTGACTTTTTTGCTTTACCCTTTTCATACCAACTTGCAGGATGAATTCCCTGAAAAATGAAGGTCATTACTGCTGCAAGGTTTATGCAGACAAGGTTGATAAGGAAGAGAGAAAGCGCCCCAAAGGCAAGATGCAGATGGCCTGTTCCCAACAGCAAGCCAAATGATACTAAAGGGGGAAGCAAAGAGACTGCAACCATAACCCCGATTAAAATAGCAGACGCGCCTGATGCGAGTGCAAGAGCTGCTGCACTGCCGGATGCCAGCGCTATTACCATATCCCCAAATCCAACGACAGTGTGCGACCTGATTGCCTGCAATGAAGGAATTTCAAACAGGATGAAGCCAAAGCATACTGACATGCCAATAGCTAGTCCGTACCCTGCAAGGCTTGTTAGAAAGGCGCGCAATAATAGACCCGCATCTCCAAGCGTTGTTGCGAGAGCCAAAGCCATATTTGGGCCAAGCATTGGGGCTATCACCATTGCGCCAATGATAATGGCTACGTTGTTTCTCATAAGGCCGATAGTAGCCACAATGGTTGAGAGCGCAATCATCAGCAAGTAAACATAGGTACATCTTGCAGAATCTTTGATCGATTCATACAGCTCTTCTCTGCCAATTCGTTCCGGAGGTTTCTCTTCGGCCTGTTTTTTTTCCGATTCCGCTTTTTCCTTAATATCTTCAACCGGCAAAATAGCCTGTACGGGAAATACTACTACGTGGCTGTGCTTGCCCGGATGCTGCTTCGAAAGAACCTCAAGCGCCTTCTCGCACATCTCGACGCTTAACAGAATTCGAACCATTGTTTCCTCGTCAGAGAGGCGAACTCGGCGGCATTCAAGCAGTGTCTGATCCTTCAGAAGCTGGACAGTAGCATTCGCTTGCTTGTTTGGCACCACTATTTCGATCATTCTGAGGGCCATAACTTCTATCTCTTGTAAATGCTTCGTATTCCTAAAATTAGCGCAGTTCGATAGTTACGTAACGAACAACCTGTCCCGCTTTGATCCGGAGAAGCAGGCGCTTGTTAGGCGCACTCTTTTGAACTGCTCGATAGAACTCTTCCGAAGATTGCACGGGCACTTGGTTTACTGACATGATAAGCTGACCTTGCTTCAATCCCATCTCATAGGCATTGCTATTGGGGCTGACATATTTGATAAGGACGCCTTTGTCCATCTCATAGCCTAACTGCTGCGCAAGGTCAGGTGTGAGATCTTGTACAAGGATACCGGTCTTATTTTGTACGTCAGCTGCGGCCATTTCACTTTCAGGATGTGTGCCGATGGTAACTTGAAGGACCATTTCCTTGTTGTGTCGATGGATTGTCAAGAGGAGGGTTTCACCCGGTTTGTGCATGGCAACAAAATTTCTGAGGCTCCCGGCGTTTTCAACAGGGAGATTATTGATTTTGAGAATCACGTCTCCGGAGTGAAGGCCGGCTTTATCGGCCGGGCCGCCTTTTACAACTTCCGCAACAAGAGCGCCCTCTGCTCTGGGCAGCTTGAACGCCTGAGCAAGTTTCGCATCGATTCGTTGTAGTGCTACTCCTAAAAAGCCTCTTACGACATGTCCGGTTGTGCGGAGTTGCTGCATGACGGGCTTTAAAAGATTACTTGGTATTGCAAATCCGATACCCATAGAGCCACCGGTATCGCTCGCAATAGCAGTATTCATACCGATAACTTTTGCATCGGTGTTAAGAAGGCATCCACCGGAATTACCGCGATTGATTGCAGCATCTGTCTGGATGAATGATTCAATGGGGGCGAGATCGAGATCATCACGACCTACGGCACTTACCACGCCAACAGTAACTGATGCTTGAAGACCTAAGGGATTGCCAATGGCCATGACATATTCTCCGGGTTCCATCTTGTTGGAGTCAGCAAGTTCGAGATATGGGAGCTTGTCGGCATCAATTTTGACAAGAGCGATATCGGTACTTGGGTCAGCGCCTATTACCTTAGCAGGGAATTCCCTTCCATCGTTCAGAAAGATTGAGATTGAATCGGCATCGTGTACGACGTGGTTATTGGTAAGGATATACCCATCCTGAGAAACAATAAAGCCGGATCCCAGGCCCATTATGGGAACTCTTTTTTCGGGTAGTGGCATGGGCAGTCCAAAAAAGTGTTTCCAAAACTCGTCCGGCAATTGGTCATTCGGCAGGCCCTCCCATCCTTGCGGTGGTTGGAGTTCAGCTCGTCTAGCGGGATACTGTATTCGAACTGATACAACGGCGGGCGTGGCTGCTTTTGCCATGGCAGCAAATTCCATTGATACCTGCTTTGCGACGCTGACTTTAACCTGTTCTATAGGAGGATCCACTGCAGCAGATAAAGACTGCGTGCAGCAAGGTGCACAAGCCATCAGAAGGCTAGAGGAAAGCAGGTTTATGCTGCAAAAGATTGATTTGGTAGATGCCATGAAAAGCCTCCTTGATGCTGAATGTTACGCTTATTCGCAGCTATAAAATGTATACCCATTTTTATCAAGAATAAAATTTAGTTGACACCTAGGGGTAGTTTTTGTTACTAAAAAAATATAGTTTGAGGTATCGATGAGCAGCAGCTATGATGAAAAAATAATGTACACTTGCCCAATGCATCCTGAGGTTCAGCAAGACGCTCCCGGCAGTTGCCCAATTTGCGGGATGAACCTGGAGCCTCAAAAACCACTTCTTGAGCAGGATACTCTCGAATATAGAAGCATGAAAAGAAAATTTTGGATAGGACTCATCTTAGCAATTCCTGTCTTGTTTTTGCCATTATCTCAATTGCTTCAATTTATCCTTACTACTCCTATTGTGCTTTGGTGCGGCTTTCCATTTTTTCAAAAAGGATGGCTCTCATTAGTACATCGCTCACTCAATATGTTCTCTCTTATAGCATTGGGGGTAGGCAGCTCCTACCTTTACAGTACTGTTGCTATTTTGTTCCCGGGGCTCTTTCCTGCTTCTTTTAGAGAAAATGGGGGGCTACCTCTCTATTTTGACACTTCGGCTGCAATCACAGTATTGATTCTTCTTGGTCAGGTTATAGAATTGAAATCAAAGGGAAAAACGAGTGAAGCCATTAGAACCCTTCTTGGACGTAGTGCAAAGAACGCTCGCATAGTTGTTGATGATAAAGAAAGTGAAGTCTCTATCGAACAGGTAAAGGTTGGAGATATACTGCGCGTAAAACCGGGGGAAAGGATCCCTGTCGACGGGGTAGTTGTTAAGGGCTCAAGCTTTGTCGATGAGTCGATGATTACCGGAGAGCCAACACCGGTAGAAAAGAAGGCCAAAGATCCGGTTACGGGGGGCACAATAAACCAAACGGGCAGCTTTCTCATGGAGGCCAAACGGGTAGGCAGCGAAACATTGCTGGCAAGAATTATCCAAATGGTATCCGAGGCACAAAGAAGCAAAGCACCAATTCAGAAACTGGCCGATGTGATCTCTAGCTATTTTGTTCCCGCGGTCTTAATAGTGGCAATTATTACCTATATAGTTTGGGTTTGGCTAGGACCTGAGCCACGGTATGCCTTTGCTCTTTTGAACGCCGTTGCCGTATTGATTGTTGCCTGCCCCTGTGCCCTAGGTTTAGCTACTCCCATGTCTATCATGGTTGGCGTTGGAAGAGGAGCCGGCATGGGCATTCTCATAAAAAATGCTACCTCTCTTGAACAGCTTGAAAAAGTGAATGCCCTGATGATTGATAAAACCGGCACGCTCACTGAAGGAAAGCCTCAAATTACGCATATTACTTGCGTCTCCGATTGGCAAGAAAGCGATCTCTTACAAGTGGCTGCTGCGTTAGAAAAGAACAGTGAACATCCGCTTGCATTAGCTATTGTTCAGGGAGCGAGTAAACGAAATCTGAACATTCCGGAAGTAGAGCAGTTTCATTCCATTACAGGAAGCGGGGTCTCAGGTATAGTAGAGAGTAAGAAGGCGCTTCTGGGTAAGCAAAAATTACTGGAAGAGAACAGGATCGATGGCATGGCAAACCTGATATCTCAAGCTAAAAAGGCCGAAGAAGAGGCTGAAACAGTCGTTTTTGTGGCAGTCGATGGTAAAGCCATAGGATTCATTGCCGTTTCCGATCCGATTAAGCCATCCACACCAAACGCTATAGAGGATTTACACAAGCTGGGCTTAAAGGTCATTATGTTGACAGGAGACAATCCATTCACGGCAAATGCAGTAGCCAAAAAGATCAACATTGACGAAGTGCATGCAGGTATCGATCCAAAGGATAAAAATAGATTGGTTCAGCAACTTAAGAGCGAAAAGCAAATTGTAGCGATGGCAGGAGATGGTATTAATGATGCACCTGCACTTGCTGCTGCCGATGTGGGAATTGCAATGGGGACAGGAACTGATGTGGCCATGGAGAGTGCTGAAGTCACTTTAGTAAAAGGAGACCTCACGGGCATCGTCCATGCTATTGCGTTAAGTAAAGCTACGATGCGTAATATCAAGCAAAACCTTTTCTTTGCTTTTGTCTACAACATTCTAAGCGTTCCCATTGCAGCAGGCATCTTATATCCATTTTTTGGCCTTCTTCTACATCCCATTATTGCAAGTGCCGCGATGTCTTGTAGCTCTGTCTGCGTAATATTGAATGCCCTTCGTCTGAAAAAAGTTACTATAGAAGCGGGGAGATAAACTGATGAGACAAAGTATAAATTTTTTTCTTTACTTGTTGTTCACAGCAGTGCTGACATCCTTTACAAATGAAGTCTCTTATTCTGAACGGTTTATCAACTGGGCAGGAAATTGGCATCCCATTTTGCTCCATTTCCCAATAGCACTTATCGTGACGACAGGAATTTGTGAAATCCTTTACTTTATCTTCCGCCGCCCCTTCTACGATCATGCAGCACAGTTTATGATTATTGCAGCGGCAGGCTTTATCATCCCGACAGTATTAACAGGATTCGCCTATGGTCTAGGTATGCAGTATCAAGGCTGGATGGAGGACTATTTTTGGTGGCACCGCTTTTTTGCCCTATTTTCAGCACTTTTGGCCATTGCTTGTGCTATTTTAAAAGGATTTAAGACATTAGGCTGCCGCATTTCTTACTATGTATGTCTTCTGATTGTATTTTTTACCGTAAACATCACAGGGTATTTTGGAGGAAGCCTCACTTTTGGCAGGGCTGATCTTTTTCCTCCTTTGCCGGAGAGGGTGTTACAAATGCGGATGTAAAGAATAGGAACGTGTATGTCAATAAAGAAACTCATTGTTCTTATAGCGATACTTGCTTTTGCAGTTGTGGGATATTCCTCTCTCACAACGGCAAGCTCTTATGATAACTCTCCAAATGCTGTTCTTTATAGCTCAAAAGAGGGTCATTTTCAAGCGCTCTTTCCGAATGAACCGAGACATGCAACTACTGACCTGCCCTTTCGATCTTCTAATGAAACTATCCGCTACGACAGCTATGTAACGAGGAGTGAAGATCTGACACTGTATCTACTGACCACAGCAATGTACCCGATTATACCCGACGTCAAAGGCTCCAAACAATATTTAGGAACCTTCCTGGAACAAGTAATGCAAAATTCACCCCAAAGCGTTCTCATCCATTTTCAGGTAGCCACTTTTCAAAATAATCCTGCGTTGGATTTTATTTTGCTAAATCAAGGTACTTGGACCTATGGGCGCATCATTCTTGCAGGCAATAGAGTGTTTATATTGCTCTGTTCAAATACCAATAATACTCTAGTTGTAAAAGATTTTTTTACATTTGCCGAATCATTGGTAATTCAATAGCACTTGCCTTAGGGAAAAGTTAGGAGAAGAAATGAAAGACAGATTGGGCCATGTCCTGTGATTTGCTCGATTTTCTCTCTTAAAAATTCGGGCACGGGCACGCACACGGGCACGACCGGTTTTTCAGGTTAAATGTGTATATTTAAATTCTGAAATATTGCGTGTATGAGAGCTGAACGAAGCACCGATAAGAACTACTTGCTTGCCATACTTAGAATATTTTTCTTGGTATTTTTTCTCCACGATCTGCTCGAGAGCAGATTGAGCAGTATGATCAAGTTTGAATTCAAAGATGTAGACCTGCCTGTCTAATTCAACTACCAGATCAATTCTTCCCAAACTCGTTTTTTGCTCAGCGTGCACCTGAATCCCCATTGCCTCTAGTAATGTGAGAAAGATAGCATGATAAAAAGCTTCATTGGTCTCTTGGAAAAGGTTATAAGGAATTCCAGCAAAAAACATGTTAATCAGCTGAAAGAAAAGATCGATCTGACCAGACTTGAGGTACTGCATACATTCCCTCGCCGCAAAAGCCGTACGACCCGAATCCAACTGAGCAAAATATTGCACGAGGGAATCAAAAAATGCTTCCCTTACCTCCCTATTGGGAAAATCGAGGTTGAAAAAATTGCGATCGGAGTGAAAGTTTTGCAAAGTAAGGTAGCCTGTCTGCCACATCAATGCCTTAAGACTCATTGCTTTTGGGTTGTAGCTGTCGAGTAATTCTCTTTCGGTAGCGTAGCAGCCACTTAAAGGAATGAGCTCTTGGGGTGTTTTTCGGATGATCTCAATTAGAAAACTGGGAGTTCCTGTCTGAAACCAAAACCCACTTAATGACTTAGAATCTAAAAAATTTAAGGTTGAGTAGGGATTATATACACTAACTTTTTCTTTTGAAAAGCGATACCCATTGTACCATTCCCTCATTTGTTCGATGGAATATCCTTCCCGAGAAACTTCCTGTAGATAGTCGGGAAAACACTCCACAATCTCTTTCTCAGTATAGCCAAGTAGCACGCTGTATTCAGGTCGCAGAGTGATATCTTTCAAGTTATTAAACCCAGAAAATAGCGAAACTTGGGCAAATTTACTGACTCCTGTCACAAATACAAATTGCAAATAGGTATCCAGCCCCTTCAATGTTTCAAATACGCTCTTTAAAATTTCTCTATTTGCATCCGCTACTTCTACATTGGCCAGTCTGTCCACAATAGGCTTGTCATACTCATCGACGAGAACTACTACCTTCCCTTCAGAGGCTAAGGCCATAACCAGATTTCGTAAGCCCTCTTTCAACGAAGGACATTCAATAAATTTGTTATAATTTTTAGCAATTTCTTTAATAGCTCTCAATAGACTGTCGTGCAGCTCCTGGCCACTGTTCGTTACAATTTGTGTAAAATCCAGATGGATTACTGGGTGGGGATGCCAGGCAAACGGCATCGAGTAGATCTTACAATCTTGAAAGAGCTCTTTTTTGCCACTGAAAATAGCTTTTAAGGTGCTTACAAGAAGAGATTTTCCGAAACGTCGAGGACGTAAGAGAAAATAATACTGACCTTGCGTAATGAGGTTATGAATCAGATCTGTTTTGTCGATATAGACAAAATTTTCTTCAAAAATTTTCTCTATTGTCTGGATCCCAATGGGTAATTTCTTTCGTAAAACCATACCGTCAATGTACCATTGGTTCTATGGAAAAGTCAACAAATTTAGGGATTAAACTCTTTCCCCTATTTCGATTTTTTTCTTGACATTAGTGCCCATCTCTCGCTACATATCCCCCTATGAAGCATTCTTATTTTTTACTGTCTAGTAGCGTAATCTGTAGTGGACTCTTGCTCTTTTCAGGATGTGCGACCTATAAGTCAGCGCCAATCCAGCCAAAAGAGAACGTAGAGTGCTTTTCTGCACGCAGACTAGATAGTCCCCACCTTGCTGCCTTTATACAAAAGAGTGTACCGGAACGTGCAGCCGAGTGGCCGCCTCAGGAATGGGATTTTCAGTCTCTTGCCATTGTTGCCTCGTACTATCATCCCGATTTACAAGTTGCACGAGCAGAATGGGAGGTGGCATCGCAGGCCATAATCACTGCAGGAATGTATCCCAACCCTGTCTTTACATTTATTCCTGAGCACGACAAAAGCCCAAGTGCGTCTAAATCAAAAACAAAAAGTGCAAAAAGCGCGAAACCACAGTCTCAATCCGGCACTTTAAGTAGCTCTTCTCCCACACAGCCTTCTCAACCAGGCGTTTCAAGAGGCCCTTCTCCCAAAACGCTTTCTCAATCAGGTGCATCAAGCAGCTCTTCTCCAAAACTGCCTTCGCATACGCTTACCTATATCTTAGACATCACTATTGAAACAGCAGGCAGGCTAAAGTATCGAGTAGAACAGGCAACCCATCAAGCCCAAGCCGGCTGGTACCAGATTGCAAATACCGCTTGGAATATCCGAAGCCGCGTACGCTATAACCTCGTGCTTCTTTACTCATCCCTAAAAACCATTGAATATCTCGAAGAGAGCATCGTTTTGCAGAAAG
The DNA here is from genome assembly GCA_018239705.1 of Verrucomicrobiota bacterium. Classification (GTDB taxonomy): domain Bacteria; phylum Chlamydiota; class Chlamydiia; order Chlamydiales; family FEN-1388; genus SZAS-6. The sequence goes on from JAFEGS010000614.1 coordinate 10,593, forward strand.
AAGTTGTACAGGCTTTTCGGGAAAGGTACCGACATGGGGAAGCATCGTATCCCGATCTTTTGCAGCAAGAAATAGTCCTTCGTCAAATAGAGCTATCCTTGCGCGAAGCCAAGAAGGTTACGGCTGTTGCAAAGGCAGATTTTGCAAGCTCACTTGGCCTAAGCGTGGCAGGCCTGGACAACGCTACCATCTCATTTGCAGCATGTGAAATGCTTCTTGGACAAAGCGAGGCAAGGGCAGCAGTTGAAGCAAGTCAAGCGCTTTTGAACCGCTCAGATTTACTTGCACTCTTAGCTGAGTATGCTGCAAGTGACAGCGCACTCAAACTCGAAATCGCCAAACAGATTCCTAATCTTACGCTCGGGCCATCCTATGAATGGGATCAAGGAACAAAAAAGTGGAAGTTGGGTTTTACTTTTGAACTTCCCATCTTCAACCAAAACCAAGGTCCCATAGCTGAAGCAGAGGCTGCGAGAAAGGCTCTTTCAGCGCGCTTTTTGGCTCGGCAAACTCAGGTATTGCGAGAAGTAGAAACAAGTCTTGGCGGC
>JAFEGS010000615.1 GCA_018239705.1 Verrucomicrobiota bacterium
TCTTTGACTACCCCATGACTCCCCTCTCTTTGCAAACGGCCCATGCTGTCGTAGCCATAGGTCGTTATTCGGTGGTTCTGGTTTGTTGCACCTTGCAGGTGCATAGCTTTTTTTCTGCCGGCGAAGTCATAGGAGTAGAAGCACTTCTCCCCTGTGGGACTTATCTCTGAGGTGAGGTGGAAGGCGTTATACTCCATAGACTTTCTAGAAAGCTCTTTATCGTTCTCATTCATAACGATGGAGGTGGGTCGGTCGAAGGCGTCGTATGTGATGCGCTGCTCCACGCCATTGGGTGCTATCTCTTTGATGCAGTTGCCTTTAATGTCATAGAAATTTTTTATTATAGTCTTGTCGGGACGCTCTTGGGAGATAATTTTGCCGACCGCGTTGAAGATGGTTGTGGTGGTATAAGCGTTTTCATCTTTTTGTACCACTTTAGTGCCGAGCTTTTCGTACTCAAAGGTTCTTATTGGAGAGACAACGCTGCCATCGTGGTCATAGATATTGGGATAGGCTATTTTGGTGATGCGGTTGAGCCTATCGTAGCTAATGTGTGTCTCATGACCTTGGGGATCAATAACGGCCGTTTTTCTACCGAGAAGGTCATATCTGTACTGTGTGACATAGGTAAAGCCGCCTTGCTGGAGCTCAGCCTCTTTGATGAGGCGGCCGCAGCGGTCATAGTCGTAGTAGGTGGTGACATCGCTTCTTGGGCCCCGTTTTTCAATGAGACGACCAAAGTGATCATACTTGAAAAATTGCTCTCTTCCTACGGCATCCTTTGAGTAGGTGATTCTGCCGACGTGGTCGTGATCGTAGCGGGTGGTAGAGTGGTGATTGCCATCAGCATCAGAGATTCTTGTCTGGGAGATGTTGCCATTTTTGGTATAGACATTGAGGATTTTTGTAAGAAGCTGTTCTTTTTTCTGGTCGAAGTCCCAGTAGTACTCCTCCACAATGCGAGGCTCTCCAAAATGAGGGCACTTGAGGCGAGGCCTGATTTTGGTGATGCGTCTCTGCGTAACCCCTTTGAGGTTGTCTCGCTCTTCTGTAGAGCCATCATCAACTATGTGCTGGGTCACGCAGGCGCTACTGTTGTAGGAGAAAAATTCCCGTTTTTTGATCTCTTTCTGATCGCAGACAAGCTTGGACTTCAGGCGATTACTGTATGGAAAGTAGCTGTAGTAGGTATGGTTGCCGACGCAGTCAATTTCTTCGAGTTTGAGGTTATAGCCTTCTTTGGAATAGACGCGCTTCGTGACGATTTTGTCGCAGGTGGACTTGTTGGGATAGCCATTTTGGTCGAGCTTGATGGAACCGCTATTTTCTGTGAAGCGGCCATAAAGCACTTCCTTTGATACATTACCTCGAACATCATAGACAAACCTTCGAGAGAGAAGAGGAGTATCATTTTCATCAAAAAGTGTTCGCACCTTGAGGTGCCCTGTATGCCTTTTGTCTCCCCAGACAAACTCCTCTGACATCAGATGCTTCCAGTCGGGGCTGTATTTGATGATCTTGACAAGGCGTTTGAAGCGGTTCCAGTGGTAACGGGTGATGGTGCCGTAGGCATCCACTACAGTGGCATAATGGGTCTTTTCCCCTTTTTTACGGAAATGGTAGCTGTAGCGATGGGTGACGATCTCCTTGCCGTGCTCTCCAACAGGTGCGCTTTGGAGCTTGACTCGTCCCTTGTGACGGCCATTTTTATAGTAGGCGGTCCTGATGAAGTGGCCGGCATCGGTGGAGCTTTTTACTACTTTCTTGTGACTTGAGCTGTTCGCTGAATAGCCAAAGTTCAAAGCAGTAAGACCCGGCCGTTCGATGCGAGAGACGGCATGGGTGTGCTTTTTGAGCTTTTTATACCTAAAAGTAAAATTTTGCTTATCACTTGTTTCGATGTGAAGACAGGGCTTTTTTTCGAAATCGGCATCTGATTTTTGGCGAAAGCGGATCCAGTTGTGGGTATGTTTGTGGTCGTGGCTGACAGTTTTGATCTCAGTGAGCTCGTCGTTATGGTTGTAGGTGAAAAGCAGTGTGTTGCGGCTTGGCCTGACTTCGCGGATGAGATGGTAGTCGTAGCAGAACTTTCGATAGCCGGTGCGCTTATGCCTTGGCTTGTGCATCCTGCCGTAGACGCGCCTTGTGCCATCGCCAAAGGTGATGTGCCAGTGGTCAGATTCTGCATACCACATGACAGAAATGTTTTTGATGTTGGTCTGCCCGCTAATATCGCCACTACTGACATTGGTAAAGCCTGTGTTTTTTTTGACGAGATGGAAGTTTTTGGCCCAGCCATTGCCCTTGAAGAGGAGCCTCCCTCCGGATGGCTCTTGGAGGTAGAGGAAGGTGTAGGGGTTCTTTTCAAGGTTTGGGGGTTTGCCATGAACCTTGTAGCCGCCATCGTTTTTGCGTGGCCCCTTCTCAATCAATTTTTCGTAGTTGGGCTTAAAATGAAAGGGATTGTCAGCTTCTGAGCTACCCTGTGCGCTATCTTCGTCCGATGCCCTAGAGGTAAAGCAGGAGGTTGCTGATGAAGCAGATAAGGGTGTGCTCTGGCGCTCTGGCATAACTTCTGAGCTAAAGGGTGGAAGATCATTGTCAGAGGAATCAGAAGGAAAGCAGCTAGACTCTGATGAGTCAAAGGAAGGGTCCATTGCTCGCGCAAAGTTAATGCCTTCCGGCTGGTAGACCTGCAGGTAGTGGTGGTGGTAGAAGTTCCAGCCGGCTCCCAAAGTACCCTCTTCAAGATGGGAACTAGAGTAGGTGTGCCCAAGAGCATATGGGTCGGGTCCGGAGACGATATGATTTGCGTCCGATACAAAGAAATCTCCGGAGATTGCGTTGACTGTGCTGTTGATGACTGAGGAGGGCATGGCGGTCATGTTGACGAGAGAGGTGGGCGCTGGCTCCGGTACGAGATTTTTTGGCACGTCAACATCAAACAGTCGATTCTGGGCTTTGTCTTCATCGGCAGGAAGCAGGGAGGTGGCAAAAGCGAGTTGAAAGCAGAGAAACCAGAAAAGATGCCGCATGAAAAACCTCCTGCATTTTTGGTCTCGAAAGAAATACCCTTTTGCTGGATTTTAGGGAATCGGAATTTTGGGTTTGCCGGAAAATTTCAGATGAAATATGTTGGAACCGGAAAGCAAGCTACAGGTACAAAATTGGTGAAAGGTCTAATGGTGCAGTGCAGCTGCCTGGAGCTAAGCAAAAGATAGGAAATGATAGAAAAATTCAGGCTTTTCAACGCAGTGAATCTAGTTCACAGATAAGTCTGAGGTGTTTAGTGAATGTTTAGACACAAATTGCAATTATTTGACAAAAAATTGTTTTTAAGATAGAATAGTTACAAAATTAATCACTCCTTTCAAAAAAGGGGTGAGCTTTATATCAACCTTTAGTCTAAGGAGAGAAGCTATGTCAGTTCAAGCACCTAATGGGTTCAATCAAGCACAATATCAGCAGCAGATTGATACGATGAGTACAACTGTGATTTCGACGCTAAATAACATTTTTAACAATGAATGGAAGGAGAATATTGCTAGAGAAGCAAGAAAAGAGCCGCTTCCAGATGGGACTGAATCCGTTGTTTTGCATGTACCGGTCGATGGAAAAGAAGTGCGGCTGGTAACCAGAAACAAGCATTTATGCAAGAAATACGTTATTAATGATGTTGATCAACGAATTAAAAAATTAGATACAAGCAAAATGAATATATACAACCTCACTTTTGAACAAGCAGAGTCAAAAATGAAAGACCCACGACATTACGCGCTTACTGTTGCTATACTTTTGTGTGATTCAATCAATGAGAAAGAGAAAAAACTGAATGATTCTCTCTTTTTCAAATCAGCCGTTTACGGTGTAGTGGTAAAATCGTTAAAATCACTTTAGGGTATTTCTATTGTTGAGGCGGAGGCTGATTACTTTTTACGGCCTCCTTTTTTTGCTCTCCTTTCTTGATGTCATCTTCCTTAGTAGATTCCTTTTCTATCTCAGATCTTATTATTTTGTTCATTTTTTCATTGTAATCTACCTGTTTTTCCTCCTCTGCCTCTTCGAATTTCTTTTTCTCATCCCTCTTATGGTCAATGAATTCTTTAATGTTTTTTTCTTCGTTTCCACTTACTTGTATTTCATGCTTTAATGTTTTACTGTCCTCTTTTTCTTTAACATCAATTTTCTGATGTTCCACTTCAATATTTTTTGGCTTGTTTCTTTCTTTCCCCATTCTCTTTTCATTTTCTTTCGAATCTTTTTCCTCATCTACATTTGAGGATGATATCATGAAATTTTTAAAATCTACAGCCAGATCGTGAAAATGATCTTCACTCAATATAACTATATTCAATTTTGAAGGGTCTATGTTATTTTCTTTGCATATATCTTTCATTGTTTTTATTGCATTCTTGTCATTTAATATAGAACTAGAACAAAATAAACAGCCTGATAATGGGTCAAATATAAAAATATTAGTATTTGATTTTGGACTGAAATTCAAAAAGTCGTCTACTTTATTTGCTCCTCTTTCGCTAGGTATATACACCTTAAAAAGGTTCGATAGAACTACATTTTTTGGAGAGGTTTCGAAAGAAACACTGCCAAATTCATTAAACTGAATTTTCGCTTTATTCAAGAGCTCTTCCGTCGTTACTGTCGAATCTACACCAGAACTCTCGATATTATCCTTAGCAGTATCTTCTTGGTCAATAGCCTCACCCCAATTACTAAGGATATCATCTTCTTCTTGGCTACCTAATTCCTCTGGGCTTTCTTGGACACCCGGCTCTTCCTGATTGGTAACAATTGGTTCTGCCTTTTCAGAGCTGCTCAGTTCTATACGGTCGTCGTGCCCATGAGTAACGTGAAGTATTTGTTTTTTCATCACTTCATTAGTTTCATCAGAAGTATCATCAGAAACTTTGCCGGTTAAGTTTGGGGAGATGTGGTGGGGCATCTTTCCCGAAGTCACGTGGGGAGCAAATGCATCACCGCCCGTAGCCATGGGATTTTCTGCAACCTCAGTACTGTGTGATGCCATACGCTCGAGGTCATTCATTATCGACGAACCGTTTGCACCGTTACTACCACTAAGACACGTTACCTTCCTACTACCTCCTTCACCAATCATCGATCCATTCTGTGCTTCAATTCCAGTCTCCGGTGTTTGGTGAGGTATGGAATGGTCAAACGGCTGGGGTTGTCGACCTGCTGCTTCTGTCATACGATCCTCCTAGCTTCAATATTCTTGTGGCTAATTGGCCATGCATCTAACTTTATTCTACAAACAAAGCTAATTGTTTAAAAACATTATTTTATTTAACGCGAGTTTTGGATAAGCACCCGGTGAGAGTTTTTGCCACTTTGTCCATCTTTCGACTATTTTTCCTCGTCCAGAGAACGCCTACTATTGTGCTCGGAAAAATAGTCGAAATCTGGCGCAAACTGGCTAAAAACTCTCATGGGGGCTCTTATCCAAAACTCGCGTTATTTTACAAAGGCCTAAAATGAGGCTTATTTGACAAGATTAAAATTATTCATTACAATAAAATTATGATTTGCAGCAGAACAGGCAATCACAACATTGCAATTCGGTGATCAAAATATCCATACCTCTGTATTCACATATTGCATGTTTCGTTTTGCGGATTGTGCATAGCTGCTAAGGATGTTGATAGCTTGAATAGGATAATAAGAAGGAGGCGTGCTGAATGCATGATACGTCGAACAGTATGCCAAACAAACATATAGAACATAATCACTCATGTCTTAGCTGGAAGCTCTTTGAGGCGGCTAGCTTTTCTAAACGAGAAGTAGATATTGAATTTTTCACTAGCTACAGAAAAAGTCTTAAAAATAGTGAATCAGTGAACTTTGCAATACTGAAACGAGAAATTGGAAATGGGTCTGCAGAGACACAATATCTTCTTGCTGAGTGCTATAGAAGAGGCAAAGGTGTTAGGATCCTACCTCAGAAAGCCTATCATTACTATCACCTGGCAGCAGATCAAGGGCATGCAGGAGCTCAATTGCAATTAGGAATTCTCTATGAAGACGGTTGGGAAGTTGCACAATCGGAGGAAATGGCATTTTTTTATTATCAATGTGCGGCAGATCAGAATCATCCCGATGCTTGGGCTAGGCTTGGATTGTGTTATGAGGAAGGTATTGGCACAGAACGTTCTCTAGAGCAAGCTATAGACTGCTATCGAACTGCTGCAAAGCAAGGGAGCATTCTTGGACTTTATCATCTTGCCAAAGCGTACGAAATGGGTAATGGCATTGAAAAATCGTCAGCACAAGCGGCCATCTGTTACAAAAAACGTTTCCAGCTCATTCAATCAGCAGCAGATATGGGTAATGTGGAGATGCAAGTCCTTACTGCCCTTTGTTTCAAGCATGGAGAAGGTGTTGACCCTTCGCCTGAAGCGAGTATCCAGTACTTTACTCAAGCAGCAGAGAACAACAATGAATATGCACAGTACTATCTCGGGCAGTGTTATAGAACAGGGGATGGAGTCAAGCCATCTATTGAAAAGGCTATTTACTACTATACGCTCGCAGCAGATCAAGGCTGTGCACACGCTCAATTCAATCTGGGGTATCTTTTACATGATTCTCAGCGCTACTCTGAAGCTTTTCATTATTTTATGTGCGCATCCTCTAGTTCCTCAGGCTTTTATGCAAGAGAGAGTTCATACATAGTAGCACAATGCCTTGAAGCGGGATGTGGTATTGCACGAAATCCGAGAAAGGCATTTTTTTATTATCGGCGTGCCGCAAAGGCCGGCCATCCTAAGGCCCAATGTCGATTAGGAAAAGTCTTTTATTTTGGAGAACTTGGCCGTAAAAAATCTTATGAGAGGGGCTTGCATTATTACACTGCAGCTGCTGATAATAATCATCTGGACGCACTAGAAGAGCTGGCAGGCATTTATTCTGAGGGAATAGGCGTCGAGAAATCCCCTGAGAAGGCCAATGATTTGTTAAGAAAAAGAGCTTTCCTTCTTGCAGTCCTTGCCAATAAAGGGGATACTCCCTCGTTGTGAACAAACCCCGTCAAGAAGGGGGGGCAGACCTGCATAACTGCAAAAAAGAAATGGCAAAAGTCTTTAAGCGTGATGGGAGCTCTCTCGGCAGGATGATGCAGCGTTTTTCAGAGAAGTATGCTTGTAGCGTAGCTATACAAATTCAGAGTAGTAGGGGCGAGATTACCCAGTTTAGAAACTCTGGTGAATGATAAGACACAAAGCTGGGTGCGCCTATCAGCCCCTTGGTATAGTGGCAAGACTAAAGGGGATTTTTTACCCGATAATGCATGACATCTGCACAAGTTTCTGGGTCAATGCATGTTCCAGGAGCAATAGTAACTACGAGAATACGCTGCTGGATTTCTGGTGGACAAGCTAGAAGAGCAAGTTTGGTTTGGATAGCTCCTTCCTTAGTTTTAGGGGGCCTTTATAAGGCTTTTCAGGTGACCCCATTCAGATTCTTCATATCCCATAAATTTTCCGAATTCAGCTATAAGCTCGTACGTTTCGGATGAAATGGAGATGTCATATTCAAAAAGCTGAGAGACAAGATGATCATAAGCCACTCCACACTCCCCGTGAGTAATGTAATCGTTGATTTCTTCCACATCTTCTGCAGGTAGGTTGTTTATAGTTTGCTTGAAGAGCTCTTCCATTTTTTCTTCAAAATTATACTGCTGATCAGTCATTTATAGTCCTATTATAAATTCGTATGGTTTAAGCTCCAGGATATCCAGTGATAATCCCTTCGCCTGCAGGCTCGATAACAACTTTAATTTTCACACATTCTCTTTCAGCTATTGTACTAAATCTCACAGGCTTCCCTGCGTTCGTAAACAATGCCCCACTCTTACCCGTGGTTTGCTTCCAGATAATACTTGGATCCGTGGCAATATCAGAAACATAGTGCATTATCTTCTCAGAGCTCCATGTTGCAGGAAAAGGTGTCTTCCCAAATTGTCCAGGCCAAAGGTGACCACCACGTCCTGGCGTCTCACCAAATAAAATATGCGTAGTCCGGGACTCGCTTTTCAATATATTTATCAATGTGCTGCTTTATTACTCCATGATAAGATAGGACTCTGAAATGAGTGATCCCAAAATGGTGCATCAGGGTGAGACTCAGGATCGATGATTGAACCTTTCACGATTTATTGGCTATAAATTTTTTTAGTTCCATCCATTTTCCTTCATCAAATTCCATAAGCTGACCAAGTTTTGTAATCAGCTCAAAATTTTCTTGAGATATTGGAATGTTATAATAATCTATCATTGCGCAAAGAGCTT
>JAFEGS010000616.1 GCA_018239705.1 Verrucomicrobiota bacterium
GGCTTTTTTCACCTTCCCTGTGGCATGTGCATTTGTGGATGTAGTAGGGTTTTCATTATTCATCGTCTCTCTCCTACTTGGCTTTGTTCTATAATTCTGTTCACGACCTCTATTCCCTTCCGTTTATCAAGCTTGAGCCATTCTTCAACAATATCGAGCTGCGCTATGTAGCCTAGAATGCGTGTAATTGAATAGGATTCCCATTCGATGTATGTTTCAATCTTATTGAAGCGCCACTCTAAAAGCGTTTGGTATAACCCAAGAGGGGAGTGCTTATTTAATTCAAATATTTTTTGGAGCTCAAAATAGGGCTCTGGAAGTGCAAAGGTGTTAGATCCCGACTGTGCTAAGAGCTCTGCTACAAATGGGTTTTCTGGGTCTTCATACTCCATTTCTGTTACCATATCACGGCCCAGCTCTCTTGCTCTAAGAGCGACAAAGGCAATGCGCCATTCCCATTCGAAGCGGAAATAATCGGCCAAAAAGCCAGCTTCCAGGCTCATCTCAGTTTCAAAGAAGCGATGAAGGAGCTGAGGGAAGGCTTTAAGCCTCTGAGCTGTCTCTTTGTACTCATTCATAAAGTCGATGACATAGGAGGGAAGTCCCTCTTGAAACAGAAGCGATTCCTCAAGTTCGAGCTCATTGAAGTTTCCCTCATCTCTGATCGGCTCTTTTCGCCAGATTGACTGGATATTTTCAATGTCAACAAGCCGTCTCAGGGCAGCGACCTTTTCGAGGTCGTCCTCTTGTAAATTTTGACGCAGGAAAAAGGCGAGCTCCCTTGAACCAATCTCTGGAGTCGCACCTATCCTAAGTGTTGGAAGGAGTGTGGCAAGAAAGTAGTAATTTGCCATCAAATGTACTCCTTATGAGCTGAAAAAAATCTTACGGAAGTCTTTGCGAACAAACGACCTAATAATTTCCTCAAGGGTTTTCATAGAGAGGTCGATAGCCATTTTCTTGTCTGACAATTTTACTTGAACGCCGCCTTCGAGATCTGCAAGTTCTACTGAGTGGTTTTTGAGCGCGTGCAAGATCTTTTGGCTTAAGAGTGCATTGATCTCATCCGGGGTAAACCGCTGCGAGACTTTTACAGCAATGGCCGTTTCCAGCCCATCTTTCTGGATTGCCTCAACGAGTACATCGATCAGCTTAGCTGTAGCGCTGCTGCTGCCCATTTGCTCTTCCATCCAGTCATCGAGTGCCGGATTAAAAAGAGCCTGTTCGATCTTCTGTTTAAGCAGCTCTACTGCCTGTTTGCCGGCTTGGTGCAGGCTAGACTGAAAGATCTGCTTTTCCTCTTGCATTGCTTGTCGCATATCATTTTGTATCTGTTCTGCTTCAAGCCGTGCTTTCTCTCTGATCTGTTCTGCATCTTTTAGCGCCTGCTCTATGATCTCTTGCGCTTGTTCTTTGGCAGGATCGAGTGTCTGTGTACGGATCTTGTCACAGATAACCTGAATTCTCTGATCTGCTCTTTCCCTAGGATCTCTCTCTTGGTCTGTCATGAAACTTCCCAAAGTAAATGTTTAAACGCGTGCAAGTATATCGTTTTTTTTAGTTGCAATCAACCAAAAATCACCATAATATTGCTTATATGAAACTAAGTATGGAGATCTATGGCAGTAAAGCAAAAACTTGTAGCTCAAAATCCACTTATTCTGCGCTGTCACCGGATTATGGAGGCATTTGCAAAATCAGATGACGAACGCGACTTTTATCTGGACCGTCAAGAAGGATTTTTAATTTATGTAGACTTGGATAAGACGCAAGAGGAGCTGGATGAGCTTGAAAAGGAGCTTGAGGCTAATGCAGAGCGCTACTATCCCATACCAAAGCTTACCTTTTACGAAGTGAAGAAGATCATGGAAGGCTTTGTGAATGAAAAGGTGTACGACATCGACACCAAGGAAAAGCTTCTGGATATCATCCAGTCCAAAGAGGCTCGAGAAAACTTTCTGGAATTTATCTACGATCACCATACAGAGCTCGAAAAATGGCAGCAGTACTACCAAGAGCGATTCCGCGTGCGCATCATCGAGTGGCTGCGAAATAATGAATTTGAGTTTGTCTTTGAAGAAGATCTCGACCTCACAAAATCGTTTGTCGAGAAGCTGAAGATGAATCTCTTTCTCCCTAAGGTCTCAAAGGATCTTCTCACGCATCGAAAGGGTCTGATAGCCAAAGCGAAGACCTACTACTCAAATGAGGCGCTTAATCCTCGCCCAAAACGGGGACGACCGCCAAAGCAAGTGGCAAAAGTAGAAACGGAGCCACAGTTCTCAGAAGATATCTATACCTCTCTTCCTCGCACTATAAAGCCATTTCTCTTTGCTCCCGACTACCACGGCTCTTCTGCAATCTTTACATTCTCCGGCAAGTTTACCTCTGAGGCTGACCTCCTGGCTCATAGACGACAGCAGCTGGCAGGTTCTGTCAATATGGACCTTCAAAACTTAAGTGAAAAGCTAGCAGCGCTCCGGTCGATTTCAAGTAACTGGAACGTCACTCCTGTTGAGATCACTCGAGAAGTGAGGATAGATGCTTTTGAAGAAGAGGCTTCTTTCTCACAACCCCTTTTGAACAATGTAAAGGCTTCAATGCCTACTAAAAAGGAGTTAAAGAAGGATCCTCCAAGGCTTGAGAAGCCAAAGGCAAAAGCGGCTCCTGTCCAGAATACGAAGAAGGTAGCGGCCAAGCCGGCACCCAAATTTGCTCCAAAAGCTGCTCCAAAACCAGCTGCAAAAGCTCCTACTCGGTTCGCATCTAAACCTGTTTCCAAAACAGTAGCTAAATCGACTGCCAAACCTGCTTCAAAAAAACCTATTGCTAAACTGGTTTCTAAGCCTGTGGCGAAGAAAACAGAGCAGAAGAGTGTGAAGAAACCAGTGAAAGCTGTAGCAAAGGTTGCTGAGAAGAAAAAGCCGGCAAAAATGCGCTTAAGGCCACTCCCTAAGAAGGGAGCGGCTGCTCATAAAGAGAAAAAAAGTGAAAAGAGTGCTCCTGGCAACGGCCTTCGGATGCTGAGAAGAGCTAAGAAGCGTTAGAGGAGAGCTTCTAGCGCTTTTGTGTAGTTTGGCTCTTGCGTGATTTCGTCAACAAGCTCTGTGTAGAGTACGTTTGCGTTTTCATCAAGGGCAACAACGGCACGGGCAGCTAACCCTGCAAGCGGTCCATCTGTAATCAAGACTCCATACTTTGTAGCAAAATCTTTGGAGCGCATCATAGAAAGCGTGGCGATGTTCTCAAGATTGTCCGCTGTGCACATACGCTTTTGAGCAAAGGGCAGATCAGCTGAAGCGAATAGCACCACAATGTGAGGGTTGTTTTTCGCAGCATCGTTGAATTTCTTTGCAGAGAGGGCGCATGTGCCGGTATCAAGGCTTGGAACGATCGAAATCAGCACGCGTTTACCAATAAATTCTTTTAATGACCGATCTTTAAGGTCGCCATCTGTGAGGGTAAAGTCGGGCGCCTTGCTTCCAACTGCTGGGAGCTCGCCATTGGTGTGTATGGGGGCTCCTTTGAACTTGACTGTTGCCATAAAATACTCCTGGGTTAGGGCCTCATTATTAGGCTAAGGGGTATTAACTGCAACGTTTAGCGATAAAATAGCCTCAAGATCAAACGACAAAGGACCAAAACGACAAACGACACAAAAGACGAAAACGACGAAAAGGACTTAAACGACGAACAACGACCAAAACAACGAAAAGGACAACCCTCTTGTCGTTTTTGTCCTTTGTGTCGTTTTATGTCGTTTAAGTCCTTTTCGTGGTTTTCGTCTTTTGTGTCGTTTGTCTTTTTGGTCGTTTTTTTCGTTTATGCTTGGGCGGTAACCGGTCGCTCTTTAATGCCCCAAAGCGGAAGCAAGAAGAGCACAGCAAGGACGCTTGCACCTATCATGGTTGTAAAGTGGCCGCTCCAGCCAAGCTCTTGGATGATAAGCCCAAGAGGATATCCTGCACAGGCAGCTCCCAGATAGGAGATACAGCAGACAAATCCGGAGGAGGTAGCAATCGCATGCTTCTCCGCCACCTCAACAGCTGCTACGCCAATGAGCATCTGAGGCCCAAAGATGCAAAATCCAACCATCGCCAGGCAGATCGATTCGCCAAGAGAGCTTCCCACCGGTACCATGCTAAACAAGATCAAGCTGAAGACTACTCCAAGAGAGAACAGGACGTTGACAGGTCCTCTCTTTGCTCCGAAAAGGCGATCTGAGGCCCATCCTGCACAGAGGTTACCCAAAAATCCACCTGCCTCAAAGAACGTAGCCGTTGTATTAGCGCCAATAATGGAATAGCCTCTCGTTTCGATCAGGTAGAGGGGAGTCCAGTCGTTCATGGCTGTTCGCGCAAAATAGACGAAGAAGTAGGCAATGCCAAGAAGCCAGAGGTATTTGTTGTTGAAGACCGATTGTGTCAGTGTTTCCCATGTTGACTGCTGGGAGGAAGTAGTGCTTTTACTGCTGCTAGTATCTTCATCATTTCGATATTTATCGATTGCCGGTAGACCGACGGCTTGAGGGCAGTCTCGCAGGCGATTGATGAGGAGAAATCCGCCTAGAATACAGATCAGACCGGGAATATACATGCCGGAGCGCCAGCCAAAATTTTGCACGCAATAGCCCGCTACAATAGCGATAGAGAAGGCGCCCACATTGTGGCAGACGTTCCACGTTGACCACCAGGAGCCGCGCTCAGACTTGGAATACCACTGCACAAGCATGCGAGAGCAGGCAGGCCAGCCAAACCCCTGGAACCATCCATTGAGTCCCCAGAGCAGACTAAAAACAATAAGGCTGGAAGACATGCCAAATATAATATTTATTACACCGGTGATCATGAGTCCGAATGCCATAAAATAGCGCGGGCTCGAACGATCTGACAAAATACCGCTGAAGAACTTACTGAAGCCATAGGTGATGGCAAGGATGCTTCCCAAAAATCCCAATTCTGCTTTGCTGAACCCAAGGTCTAGCGTAAGACCCGGCATAGCGAGGCTTAAGCTTTTCCGGGTGAAGTAGAAGAGCGCATAGCCAAAAAACATCGAATAGAGAATACGAAACCGCCACGAGCGATAGTCTTTTGCCACTACTGTAGCATCTCCAATTTCCGGTGCAAAGGGAGCTGGCTTAAAAATTTCTAAGAAACGACGCACAAAACCACCTAAAACTCAGGTTAAAAATTTGTTTCGAAAATATTTTAAAATTTTTTAAGTTATTTGTCAATGGTCCTAATTAACGATTGTAATTTTCTAGAAAATAATATACACTGTTTCATTATTTGGAGTAGGGATGCAATTAAAGAAAATAGTTAATAAAAAGCCAATTATAGCCATTTTAGCAAATCTCGATACGTTTGAGCAGGGTATCTTAGCCGGTTCTGAAAGAATCTATGTATCGCGCGACTATGTGCGTAGTGTGCTCAAAGCGGGAGGCATTCCTCTTCTTTTGCCGATAGTGCCCGATTTTGATGTCATGCAGCAGCAGATAGATGCCGTCGATGCAGTGGTGATCTCCGGTGGTCAAGATGTGGATCCGCAGCACTATGCCGAAGAGGCCTGCACCTGGCTAGGAGCAACCTGTCCTGAAAGAGACGCTTATGAGCTCAAAGTTGTCAAGTATGTAGTGCAGCAAAAGAAGCCACTTTTAGGTATTTGCCGAGGCCAGCAGCTTATTAATGTTGCCTTTGGAGGCTCGCTCTATCAAGACATCGCACAGCAGTTTTCGTCAAATGCACTTTCTCATTCCCAAATACATGAACGTCATGAGGTATCGCATGCAGTCGAGCTTAAAGAGGATTCCTGGCTCTTTGAGGTGTATAAGAAGAGAACGATCGATACAAATAGCTTCCATCATCAGGCTGTAAAGGCCCTGGCACCCGGATTTCGCGTCAGCTGCTGCTCTCCGGATGGTGTTATTGAAGGCATTGAAAAGGTAGAAGGCTCCTTTGTCTGTGGAGTGCAGTGGCATCCTGAGATGATGACTGAACACCACGCTGATATGCACAGACTTTTCGTTGCCTTTATTGACGTAGCGCATGCGTCGATTGGAGCAAACAGATGAGCCAAGTCGCCGTAAAAAAAATGGATCTTCTAAGCATGTTTTTCTTGAGCCTCAACTGTATTGTGGGCTCAGGTCTCTTTTTGCTCCCCGGACAGGTTGCTGCTGTATGCGGTAACTGGGGGCTCGTATTCTATGTGGTAGTGGCTCTTATGATCTTGGCTCTCGGCTGGTGCTATGCGATGTGCTCAAGACTCTACACGCGAAATGGCGGTCCCTATCTCTATGCAAAAGAGGCATTTGGTGATTTTATTGGCTTTGAAGTTGGGCTTATTCGATGTGTGGTAAGTAGTACTGCCTGTGCATCGCTTACAAGCGGCTGTGTGGTTGCGCTTGGCTCTCTCTGTCCGCTCCTACTTGAAACGCCCATAAAGCAGTGCCTTATTATCTCCCTTATTGGCGGACTCTCGCTTCTCAACCTCTTTGGAACCAATGTAATTAAAAATTTAAGTAATGTGATTACAGTTTCAAAACTCCTATTAGTGATCTGCTTTATTGGTTTTGGCCTGTTTGCCATCCAGCCGGAATATCTTTTCGCCCTGGCAGATACTCCTCCAATACCCAGCATGGCAGCATGTAGCACTGCGGTATTAATCATTTTTTATGCCTTTAATGGCTTTGAGGTGGTCTCTTTTATTGCTGCGGAAACCGATAACCCCAAGAGAAACATACCTATAGCGCTGATGAGTGGGATTATCTGCAGTTCGATCCTCTATTTTATCATTCAGTCGATCTGCATAGGCGTACTGGGCGATAGCCTCTCTTCAAGCGCCTCTCCTATTATGGATGTGGCGGAAGCTGCAGGCGGCGGTTTTGCAAAGTTGTTTGTCTTTATTGCCATGCTGATATCGATCGGTGGTGTGCTTGTTGTCTCATCATTTACAACTCCAAGAACCTTTGCGGCGTTAGCACAAGAGCAAAAAATTCTTTTGTCTCTTGCAAAGCAAAATAGCTATGGCGCCCCATCACTTGCCATTGCCTTTTCTATGGCTATTACGTGCGTGGTTGCGCTCTCCGGCACTTTTGTGGAGTTAGTGACTATCAGTGTCATTTCTCGATTTGTACAGCACATCAGCACAACGGCAGCCCTCTTTGCCTTTGAGAAAAAGGGCATGATGCAGCCATTTACAGCCCCCTGGAAGAGAGCGATACCGATTTTTGCCCTTGCGAGCATGGTGTGGCTTTTGTCTCAGGCCGAAGGATATCAGGTCATCTGTGGTCTTGGAGTGCTTGTGCTGGGCGTGCCGCTCTATTTTATACAGAAACAGTGGGCAGCCAAGGAATTGCAAACCTAGGAAGAGGCTCCTCCTAGGTTTTAAAATACTTAATGCTTCCCTAAGGACAATTTCTTTGCCTTGAAAAAGTATTCGCGTGTTTTTCCTGATCCAGTATCAACTTTTACTTTTATACGACCATCTTTTGTTTTTTTGATGGAATGTATTAATTTTTTACTTTTCCCAGGTTTTAGCGAATCAGCAGCCAGTTTTAAACCCAGCTTTGCAATCTTTTTTGTTTGCGCTATCTCTCCCTTGTGTGACTTGGAGTAGGAAGCGATTTTGTCTAAAAGATGCGAAAGCTCTTTAGTATGTATTTTATGAATACCCATAATAAACCTCATTAATATTACACAGCGCGGGATTCTATCACTGAGGGAGCATTTTATGCACTAGGATGCTGCATATTATTTCGGTGTCACTACAAGTTTTGCCCTTGCAGAGGGGTCTGCAGGAATCAAGTAGAAGGCATTGTAGGCATCAAATGTCTTTTCTAGCTTCCTTTTTACATAGGCGTAGGAGCACTCATGCTCTCCATATGAATCGTAGGGAATGTCGGGTCTTCCGGGAACTTTGACGTCGTCTACCACAATAATGCAGTGCTGGTGATGCGTTTTGCTGATTGCTTCGATCTCATCGAGTAAGGGCCAGTAGTTTTCCCAATGGGCATCGAGATAGAAGAGAATAAAGCGATCTTTGAGAGAGGGAAGTATGTTGGTTAGGACCTTTTGAGAGCTACCTAAATGGAACTGGATGTTCTGTAGAGAAGACAATTCCTTTTTAGCAATATCTAGAAAGTGGGAGTTGTTGTCTATGGTGTGGACCTCTTCAAACAGCTTTGCAAAAAATGCAGTCGAGCCTCCTTCAAAGGTGCCGGTTTCGATCACTGTTGTGATTGGGTAGGATTGCTTAAGCATCTCAAAAAAGAGGCCAAGCTCTGCTGCGCTATTGAAGGCACGCTTGCCAGAGGCAATATCAGCAGGCTGCTCAGGAGGTTGTGCTGCTCTGAACTGAAGAGATGCAATTGATGCGGTACTCTCAAAGGAGATACCAGACAAAAAAATGATAGAAATCACGAAATATTTGAACATCAGCACCTCCTAGAAAGGCCGAGTGTACGTAAAAGCTCAATATGTGACTAGTACAAAAATCTTCTGTTTGGTACAAGCCAGCTATAATTAATACCATACGGAGGATACTCATGGGTATGTCAACAAGACCGACTTCTTCGAGAGCTTTGAATCTTCATGCTCAACCGGCAGCGGTAAAGGGCAAAGTGTTTACCACTGTCGATAATGGAAAGCTTCACGTAGCTGTTGGAAACCGCTATGTAGGTGCTATAGATAGCTATAATAATTGCGTCTCACGCTTTGTTGCCAACCTGTTTGGATGGTCAGAGCAGGTCGCCATCAATGGGAAGGTGCGTCACGTCGAACGAGAAGAGTACATTAGATTTCTAAACGAAAATACCGTCTACAATGATGTCTGTGCAGATAATATTAAAAATTATGTCGATTTCAACGCCTTAAAAATTGAGCCAATGGAAGATAAAGGCACGATGCGACAAAACATCAGCCAGTACAAGGCTAATTACCTCTTTCAAAAACTGGCTTCAGCAATAGTTGACAAGGCCGATTACGAAAAGGCGAAAAAGCTTGTCGGTAAAGGGGCTGATCTCGACCGCTTCTTTTGGGTACGAGAAGGCCAAGGGATCTCTTTTACTACTCTTACAGCTGGTTTATCCAAGAAAAATGCCCTTGAGTTCCAAGCTGGGCGCTATACACCGCTCCTCTATGCGGCAGTAGTGAATAACAAGTCCTTTGCAGAATATCTCGACTCTTTTGGCGCCGATTGCAGTGCTCAGGGAGAGACCTTGAAGTTCAAGCGAAAAATTGTTGGAGTGAGTCCAGGCGGCACAGTAGTGCGAACAACAGAAAGTGATAGCCATATTCAGCAAAGGGTGGAAACAAGCACCATACTGGACATGCAAGATATCACGGTGCCTCAGTACTACATCCAGTGCAACCCGGATGACTACTCAGTACTCTGGACTGAAAATAGAGAGCCAAAAATCATTAACAACTATGACTGCTCTCAGGTGCGCTACAGCACAAACCTGATTAGAAAATAGTTAATTTTTGCAAAATAAAAAACAATTATGTTATAACTACTGCGTAATTATAATATTTTTGTTTTTTATTTATGCAATTAGAAAATCTTTACCCATCTGAGTTTGATGGGTGGCCAATAAAATTTAGCGAAGTACATCAGTTTGTTGAGGAGCTAGAAGCAGAGGGTCTTGCTTTAGCTGACGCCTGCACGTGGAGAATTTGGCAAGTATATAACACCTTTGTTGAAGAGACACAATATCAACAGTGGCACAATCTCTCCATGCACAGAATGGGGCCACAATACCCTGAATTGTTCGATGCCCAAGATGTTCAAATGGGTGCAGGAAGAAACTATCTTTTATTTTCTTGTCCGACAACTGCAGCAAAGACAGCGCTTGTATTTGA
>JAFEGS010000617.1 GCA_018239705.1 Verrucomicrobiota bacterium
TTAGCATCAAGCTTAAAATAAAAAGGAATGAGAAAACCTAAGGTCTTGAAAAGATCAGCTACGGACATAGATTCTACTGTTTCAGGTTTTGAGGAGGCTTCTACCAGAATTGTACTGACGCGCTTTGTTGATTCCTTAAGTTCTCCTGCCAGACGATCTATTTTTTCTGTAGGTGGTGGTACCAATTTTTCTAAATTATTTTTTAACTCGTCCATAGCTACTATATTCTCCATTACCTGACTATCAGGATGCAAAGCAGGAAATGACTCAGGATACTGTGGACCGGCCGCCAGTTCTTCCCTCATTTGAAATGCTGAGAAAAGATGTTCTTCAGCAGCGTCTCTATGGCTCTTATACATATCACTGCCAGACTTGCTAGAAAGCATTTTTCTTATTTCAATGGCGCCAAGGCGAGAGTGAGCAAAGCCATTTTTTGGCTCTAGTTCTAATGATTTTTTGAAATAAATTTCGGCAATCTCCAGTTTTCTGTTTCTAACTTCTTTAACTGTTGGAGGATGTTCTTCATACGGTGATTGAGCAATAAACGGAATGTTGTCATTAGTAACACTTTGTATCACAGCTTCGCCCAAGAGTCCCCATGCAAAGGCATTATTTGGATTTGCCTCTGTTTCTTCTCGTAGCATATCAATGGCCGCGCCTATGTTGCCCTCTTTTAGCTTTTGCTCTGCTTGGAATGCACGTGCATACGTATCTGTGGGGGGAGGATCCTTCTTTACTACAATTTTGCCCTCCTTCACTACCTGTTCAAAGATAGCATTTGATACTAATGCCTTCTTTTCAACAGCGCCTCCGACGGCGACAAACTTATTCCGGATCCGTCGATCCAATAATCCAAAACCCAACGTGCACGCTGTAAGAGCAATGCCTTGAATGAGACGAGCTGCACGCTCTCCGCCAGTGTATTTTCTGGTGTAGGTCAACTCTTGGTTATTGCCTCTAGTTTTATTTTTTATATTTGTATTTTTTCCCAGTTTTTGTTCAGCATAGAGTTGATAGAGTTCTTCAGGGTTGTGAGGTAGTTTGTCATAGTTCTGATAGCTCATAAAACCCATCTTTTATAATGTAAAATATTTAATTTACAAATATACAAAGCAAGATTTATTTTCACTAGTTTTTACAAGATAGGGTTGTTTCGAATACCAGAGCCATCAAAGACCGCATTATTCTAGGTAAAACCTGAAGATAGCTCTTGCTTTTGTAAGAAAAACACACTAATATTTCTTACATGAAGGACAGTCAAAAAAAACTGAAAAGCATTGATTCTCAGATACTTAAGGATATAAATACCCGAGGGCCCGGTGCTGTATTTGTTCCGATAGACTTCTTGCATCTTGGAAGCAGGGAAGCTGTCGACATTGTGCTTCACCGGCTCGTTCAAAAAGGAATCATTCGCCGCCTCGCTAGAGGGATATATGATTGCCCTGACGAGCACCCTATACTTGGGCGACTTCAACCATCTCCAGAAAAAATTGCAGAGGCACTGGTTGGCCGTGATTGCACCCGCATTCAACCCACTGGGGCTTACGCAGCAAACATTTTGGGACTATCCGAACAGGTTCCAGCTAAAGTAGTGTTTCTGACAGATGGACCAAGCCGAACAGTAAAAATTGGCGCAATAATCATTCAGCTTCGGAGAACAACTCCCAAAAATATGGCAATGGCAGGTCGACTCAGTGGACTTCTTGTGCAGGCTCTACGCGAACTGGGTAAAGAAAATGTGACTGCAGAGCGACTTGAGCATTTAAAGCGAATTCTTCCGACTGACAAACGACAAGAGCTACTCAAGGACATTCGACTTGCGCCTGAATGGATGCATTCGATTTTCAGAAAACTGGCTGAGGAGGCTGTTTGAAACTTGGTTTTTTAGAATTACCTTCTGACGAGAGGCGCCTATACATTCAACAGGCGGCCATTCAGAGAAATATATCTCCTGTAATCATGGAAAAAGACTTTTGGGTGTGCTGGTTGCTCAGTATTCTGTTCGAATCGGAATTCGCTGAAAGCCTCGTATTCAAGGGCGGTACCTCGTTGTCAAAGGTATTTGGCGTAATCGATCGGTTTTCGGAAGATATAGATCTTTCGCTGTCCCCCACTTTTCTAAGACTTCCTGAAGTTGGTACAACCCGTAGTCAAGCTGACAAATGGATGAAAAGAGCCGAGATTGCATGCGAAGCTGCTGTTCAAACTCAGATCATGCCTGCATTGGAAACATCGGTACTGAAAGTACTAGGAAAAAATGAACAGGCGCGATTCGAGTTTCAGATAGACCCCAACACACATTCACCGGTACTTCTTTTCCACTACCCATCATGTGAACCAACAGGGTTTGCCTACATCAAGCGTTCTGTAAAACTGGAATTCGGTTCCCTTACCGACCAACAACCAACAGGGCGTCATACGATACGGCCCTGGATTGCTGAGGTCTTTCCTCAAGCATTTCTCGACTGGCGATGCCAGGTCATAGCCATAGAAATAGAACGCAGTTTTTGGGAAAAGGCTACGATCCTGCACGCGGAATACCACCGACCACTCGAAAAACCAATACCTGATAGATTCTCACGTCATTATGCGGATACTGCAATGCTTGCGAATCACCCAGAAACGATTGAAGCTATAAATCAACACGAACTCCGAGGCAAAGTTGTATCATGGAAGAGCCGGTTCTTTGGTAACTCTGGGGCAAAATATGATCTGGCCAAACCTGGAACCTTTCGCATTGTCCCTAAAACTGAAAGATTACCTGCATTGCGGCATGACTATCAGTTGATGCATGACATGTACCTTACTGAGCCTGTCAGTTTTGATGATATACTCGCCACCTTGTCCGATCTAGAACATCAGATCAATGAAATTCCATTGCCATAAGCGATTACACCGTTTTTCTTTCCACCTATCCTACCGCCGTGGGGGAGGGCTGTTTCTCTTATCTTTGCACCTGTTGTTTCGAATACCAGAGCCATTCCCTCACAAAAGTACTCTATCCAGGAGGTGATGTCTCCTTTTGCCCTCGTTGTGTAGTAGTTTTTTCCCTTGCTGAGGCTAAGAGCCTCGTAGTAGCGCTCGAGATCTTTTGCGTAGTACTCTTCAAGACAGCAGAGCCCCTGAAGGTCATAGCCTCCCTGCATCAGTATGAATTCTGTCATAAGCCGGGCAGTCCTGCCATTGCCATCATAGTAGGGGTGTATAGAATTAATTTCGAAATGGACAACTGCTGCGACGAGGGGGCAGGCAAGTCCGTTCGATGCTTTGACCCACCGGACCAGCCCATTCATAAGCGCAGGTACATCTTCGGCTTTTGGGGGGAGGTAGTAGATATGTTTCAGCTCAGCATCAAAGACGGCATTTTGTCCCTGTCGATAGCGTGATGGCCCCTTTTTTCCCGAGAGAAGCGCATGCACGGATTGAATCAAGTGCGCAGAAATGGCCCTTTTTTCGCCTGCCCACTTTTTGAGCTGTTTTCTAGCTGTCAGGTAGTTGTGGAGCTCTTTTTGAATTGGATTCGTATCTTCGAGAAGCTGAAAATACTGCATTCGTCGATGATCTGCTTTTGTCTTCTCGGCTTGAAGGACTTCTTTTGATTGAAACTCCAGCCTGACCACTTCGATGCGCTGTAGCTCGTGTACGATCTGTGGAGTGATGTTGTAGAGTGGATGGAGTGCAGCCATTGCAAATCTCTGTAAACATAAAATTTACTATTTACAAAACTTTGCGATTTAG
Source organism: Verrucomicrobiota bacterium (assembly GCA_018239705.1). GTDB lineage: Bacteria > Chlamydiota > Chlamydiia > Chlamydiales > FEN-1388 > SZAS-6. Next base: position 3,739 of record JAFEGS010000617.1, read on the forward strand.
GCTCAAGATAGATTTTCGAAAATGGTTTTTATGTGTACACTTACCTTTTTTCAAGAGAGGATGTAGTGATGATAAAGAAACTATGGAGCAACTTAATGGTTGCGGATGTAAATAAGGCAATCGATTTCTACATGGAAGTGCTTGGGTTCCAGCATGTGATGAGTGTGCCAATGGGCTCTGAGCAGGTTCTTTTTGAGTACTCTCCTGGCCTGCCTTTGGTCTATGCATTGATCAAGCATGGCGAGGTGGAGATCATGCTGCAAGAGCGAAAGAGCTTGATCGAGAATGTTCCGGCCCTTGGAGAAGTTCAGGATATCCGCAGCAGCGCCGTCCTCTACTTCGAGGTTGATGATGTTGTGGCGCTTGCCGTAAAGCTCAAGCAGCATTGTCCGGTGGTTCGTGATCTACACGATACGTTTTATGGCATGAAGGAAATCTACGTTAAAGATCTTAACGGCTATGTGCTCGGCTTTGCCCAGCCGCAGGCTCGCTAAAGCGTATATAAGACTTACTTTGATTTTCCAGATTCCGCTTTGTACAGATTTCTGTGAGCTGTTACGAACCCTCTGAACGGCAAACCATTTTTTAACTTTATGTTATCCATCAAAAATAATCATTGTCAACCGCTCTAAATCATGCTAAATATCAGGAATTCCTGTTTCTTGAAATTTTAATGATAAGGAATGTTTATGATTTTTTCCGCCAGTCGGCCAAAGAAGTTGGCTCTCGCATTGCTCTCAAGCAGCTTGCTTTTTTCGCAGGCGCTTCATACAGATGACAACATCATCCCTGCTCAATCGCTTTGACAACAGATGCCGCAGCATCTGCACCTTTTGAATAGGTAAAAGCAACCCTCGCTCCCTCAGCTGCCAGGCGCTTTGCGATAGCAGCACCAATACCACGTGAAGCACCAGTGTCGAGTGCCACCTTGCCCTTGCAGTAGACGATCTTCGTCTTCTCAGGATGTAGCTCCAAGTGACATTCCTTCAATCTAGCCTGTAATGCATTCAGAAGCAGTTCTGCTTCTTGTTTGGTTTGACAATGTATCACTGCATCGTCAGCGTACCGCGCAAACGGGTTGCTTGGATACTGACGAGTCATCCACGTATCAAACGCGTAGTGCATAAACAGATTTGCAAGAAGCGGGCTGATCACCCCACCCTGCGGAGTGCCTCTTGTGCGCTCTGTGATCTTCCCATCGGACTTCGCCAAGGGGGCCTTGAGCCAGCGCTCCACGTACACGAGAATCCACTTCTCTTGTAGTCGAGGGGTCTACCCTCATCATTTACACAGCACCTTCCCTAGTTGCTCACTAGAAAAGTTCGTTTCGCACCACGCACGGCCCTTTTTCCTTTTTGTTCGGGAATTAAACCTGTTCAAAAGGCTTTCTCTGGTGCCTTTCTTATGCTGGCCGGTATGTGCTAGGCTTTGCCCCAGCCGCAGGCTCGCTAAAGCGTGTATAAAAAATACTTTAGAGGCTTGCCTTCCGCGAAGAAGGCAAGCTGTTTTCAGGCATTAGTACCGCCATCCACGGTCAGATTAGTACCGTTGTATGGGCTGTACTTCCAAATTTGATCTAAGGCAACTTGAGGGTATTTTGCATAGATCTTTTGCTCTTATAAATTTATTTCCTGGCAATACGCGAAAGAATCGATCGTAAGGTGGTGGTTAACTCAGCCAAAAGCCCTTCCAGTGTTGTGATTTGCTGTTGCAATTCAGGCAAGACAGAGAGCTTTGCTTGCAGGCTGTTTATACTCTCCTGGTACGCATTAATCGTATTTTGCAAGAGAGTAACCTGCATCTGCAAATCTGAATGATTCTGACTTTGCTGAGTAATTCCTTGCTCAAGCTGGGTAAGGGTTATTTCTTGCTTGTTGAGAAGTTTTTGAAAATTGCTTGCAAGAGATTCATTATTCGATGCTTGCACATATAATGATTTTGAAATATCTGCCATCATTTTTTTTGCTCTTAGGTTCAAATAATTTATTATATGCCAAGACGAGCGTTAATACGCATCATCACAGCGGTGAGGTTCGTTACTTGCGTTGCCAGAGCAGTAATTTGTGCTTGCAAACCAGGGATGACAGCAACTTGAGTCAGTAGCCCGACAATTTGTTGATTTAACCCGTTGATCGTGTTTTGCAAAGCTACTACTTGCTGCCGCAGTCCATTTATATCTTGGTTTTGCTGGTCAAGAGCTTGCTGAAGCTGGGCAACTATTTGGTTGCTTGCGCTAAGTTGTGCTTGGAGGGTATTGATCAGCACTTGATGTGGGCTAACAGTAGGTACGACAGGCGCACTTTTGATAAGCGCAATCGATCGAACCTCATTATGTACGCGATCATTTCTTTCTTTCGCATAGGCTTGAGTAGTGTACTGCTGTAACCGTTGTTGTGTGTTTTCATTTTCTAGATACTTACGGCCTACATAGACTCCGTTTGTAGCGTGATGACCTTCTTTTGCGCCATTAAATAGACTCCTCGCAACACGATAAACTGCCCCATTAGGTTCGGTTAGATTGTAGGTATAAAACGAGTCCCAATGGTGCTTGCGCCCAGGGCTTAGTACGAGGCTAACGGAAAGATTAGAAATTGTGAATGACATAGTAATATATCCTATATAATTTAATATTTAATTAGGTGTTTAAGGAACTTAAAGCAGATTCATAAGCTCTGCAGCCTCATCTGTCGTCATGTTCAGCACATTCCCAAGTGCTGCTGCATTTTCTCTTATCCGCTGGCTTTCGTTCCTTAACGCTACATTTACCGCTTGAAGCTCATTGAAAACTGGCTCCAAGCCTATCCTTTGTACATTTTGATTAAAGGTAGAATGGTTGAGGCTTAAGTTCCCAATAGAGGTTGTAAGTTGGGCGATGTTATTTGAAAGCTCAGTCACTTGCCTCCTGTAGATCGGCACTTCAGAAGAGAGTGTTAAATTACTTTCCGCATAACCTGCAAGTGTTTCTGAGAAAACTTGAGGCAGTATAAAACTTGAAGCATGCGCAGTAGGGCTTAAAGAAACAACATCCGAGAAGTGTCCTTCAATGAGCAGGTAGTGAATAGACCCGATGAATGAGCCACAGCTGCCAGCAAATTTTTTTGCTTCCACTGCTTTTTTCCAGTCAGTGAATATTGCTTGCAGGTACGCCTCGGGCATTGTTGTTTCTCGCGTCAGCCATTGCTGCTTTGCCATGCGTAGGCAACCGGGCAGTGCCATGAAGACTTCATGTACTTCGTTTTGTTGTTTCAATTCCAGATTTTTTTGTGCCTCCAGCTGCAGTGCAAGCTGCCTTTTTGCTTTCTGTTTAGCTTTTTTGTGGTCGCTTTTTCCAATGCCACAAAAGCTCTTGATATTCTTCAACAATGTTTTTGGGGTGCTGATAAAGGCTTTTCCCATATTTTTTACTGTTTTGACCGGTTTGGTCAGAAGCCCTTTGGTTAACTTATAAACGCCCACAACTTTGTTTACCGTTAACTTTAAGAGCTCTTTAGGCAGCGTTTCTGACAGAGCTGTTAAGGGGTTTTTAAAAGCCTCACGCGAAATTTTTGTCAGCACGGGAAGGATATCGTTAGCTAATGAAGCAATAGAATATGCTGCCATCACTGCACCTATAGCATTTCCAATCTCTGGATTATCTAAGA
>JAFEGS010000618.1 GCA_018239705.1 Verrucomicrobiota bacterium
CAACCGGGACTATACTTGGTGATAGCGTTGTGACTGCCAAAGGTGATACCTCTCCTGTTTTAACGCAAATTGGTTGCGTTCATGCGTTTAGCCAGAATGACACACTAGGGGTTTATTCAAATGTCTCAGTAACAGCGGGTTCTGGCCTCCCGAGTGGCGCCTTAACCGCCTTTATCACCATTGTCAAATTGTCGTGATAAGAAATTTTAGGAAACATCTACTGAACAATTTTTTCTCAGTAGGCATGGACCATAAATGCCATTTGCCCTTTGCAAATGGCGAACAACACAAAGGAAAGTAGTTATGAAAAGATCTTTAGCTTTAATTTTATCATGCCTGGTCTTATTGACCTATAGCACAAAAATCTTTGCCTATTCCAATGCAGGATCATGCAAAATATATGATGGCACTGTATTTGTAACCTGGTATACCATTGATGAGAATGGAGCTGCTCATATATGGGCCTCTACAGGACCGGTTTCCGATCCATCTAGCTGGACCGCACAGGAAATTTCTATTGGCGGCGTTGGATCTCCCAATGTGAGCATTCCCAACCTTCATCTAAACATTAATTCCGGAAATGTATTCGCAGACTGGGAATATTGGGATAATGATTTAAGTATCATGCGCAATGCTGTTGCTACCTATCCATTTGGCGCCTCCTCATGGAGCACACAGGTCATCTCCGACGTTACAACTGAAGCAAGTGGCTTTTTTGATAACCAAGGTGATGTCGATGAAGATGGCAACTTTATCGTCACATGGTCTGCCCTTGATAATGAAACATCCAATCTTGTAGTTCGATGTGCTACAGCAGTAACTGATGGCTCTACAGCAGTATGGAGTCCCTCCTTTATCGTTCCAGGAGCCGATCCACTCGCGAGCAAAAAAGCTGCCCAACAACTGAAAAAAACTCTCCCTACTAAGAAATAATCTCGCTATACTGAACGCTTCCCTAACGGGAAGCGTTCACCATATCACGGGTAGAACATATTGCAAAGCTCTGATAGAACGTAGAGCTCCTCTGCGTAGGGATCTTCTTGCTTACGATCCGTTGGCAGCCCCTTTGCTCTAAATTGAAATGCCTCAGTAGATAATGAATCCTTTTGGCTGAGCCAATCATCTAAAGAGGAAAATGCATGCCATGGGGTGTGAATGACCGGTATACTGTTCTTGTGCAAAAAATCACCTATGAGCACATCGTCTGGGATATTTGCACTGTTTTTCAACACCTCTTGCTGATGTGAGACAAGCTTTTTCACGAGATCTGATGACAAGATAAAACCGGAGCCCGATCCAAAGGGCACTCCACTATAAGGTGGAGGGACATCCCAAGCAGGGATCAACGCATGAGCAGCGTAGCAATTTTTTCTTGGAAGGGTTTTTAGATACTCCAAAAGCCGTGGATAGACATAAAAGGAGGATAGATTTGTCCGTAAAACATAGTCGTATTTGGACATGTTTTTAGAGGCATATTCCATCGTCTGGAGCGTTTTTTTCAAGATGCATGGCTTATAGCACTCTTCACCTTTTGCATAGATCGTATCCCCAACTACTTCAATAGGGTCCGTGAGGTTTGGATCTGACTTGATAAAGTAGGCATCAATATGTGCCCTATCATGATGCATGTACGAGCGCCAAATGTTTTGCAGCTCAATATAGGCAGGATGGGCGTCTGATGCAATAATGAGCACCAAAAGCTTTAAAGAATCCCCATTGTGCTGTGCAAATAGCGAGTGCCATTTCTCAGCTACACGACGCCAGGTATATTTCTGCAAAATGACAGCAGATGCACTTTTGCGTTCAGACAGGGAGATATCTTCAGCTCGATCCATAGCTGAAAGAAGCGTGTCAAGATAGGTCTCTTGAGAGACACACGTATACCCATTAAGCACCGTTTCCTTTAAGGCAGCTGTGTTTATAACGACGGGGATGCAGCCTGCCAGTTGGGCACGCAGTGCCGTAATACAGAATGTTTCAGAGACTTGACAAGGATAGGTCCAAAAAGAGGCCCGCTCATACGCCCTGGTAATCTCTTCGTGGCCTACAAGGCCATGTTCCTGGACACCGAGCGAGGCATATGACTTTATCTGCTGCCTCATCTTGCGCTCTTGGGTGGGTGAGAGAAAGCCCCAGTGCTGCCATCCATAATAGATATCGAGAGTGGCTCTTGGGAACTCTTTTTTGACTATAGGCCAAATATCAAGAAGATGTTCCAATCCCCAGGCGTAGTTAGAGCCATAGATGCAAGAATAGGGATTTTCTTTTTCAGTAATCGAGTTAAATTGATCAGGATTGATGCCATTTCCAAAGATGTTGGTAAACTTTGCAAATCCTGGGTTTAGAGATACCCACTGCCCTCTTTGCCACTTTGAAAGCCATAATACATCGTCAAAGCCGTTAATATCTTCATCCGCTACAGTTTCAAAGCAGGAATCATGCGGCCAGAGGTAGACATGCTCTGCACGCGTTTTTAAGTATCGTGCGTTTTGCGGTGATCGCCAGCTGATCGCAATGTCAAACTGGTCATCACAGTTAGAAGTGTGTACGTAGCGAGGGTTTGCATCTGGGATAGAATGGAGAGAATACTCCGGGGGATTGCCCAAAACTGTCACTCGATAGCCGAGGTTTACAAGCTCTTGAGATATATAGATAACTGCCTCTTCAGACCCAGTAATGCCGGTCTTAGTGCTATCGGGATCCCACGGTACAGAGCCCCAGGTGAAGATGCCAACTGTCTTTTCTGCCTGCAGGGAGACCACTGAAAATAGAATCAAGATGAACGATATGACAAAACGCATAAGGAAACCTCAAATGGATTTTTGCTCTTCACAATAAACAGAAAAACAGAGGTTGTCAAACTAACAAATTTTTGGTATCAGGTTGCCATAAAACTGGAAGGTTCGCCCATGCGCTACTTGAAAACCACTATCTTTATTGGAGTCTGCCTCCTGGTCTCTTCTGCTCTTTTTCTTTTCTTTTACCTTTCCCCAGAGCAAGAAAAACCCCTGAAGAGCGGCAAAACTATCTGTCTAAACATGATCGTCAAAGACGAGAAAGACGTGATTGAGCGCTGTCTTACCTCCCTTTTGCCCATTATTGACCACTGGGTCATTGTTGATACCGGCTCTACAGATGGCACGCAGCAAATTATCCGTCAGTTTATGAAAAAGAACAATGTCCCCGGAGAGCTGCATGAGCGGCCATGGAAGAACTTTGCACATAACCGCAACGAAGCACTCCAGCTGGCAAAAGGAAAAGGCGACTATGTCTTCATCATTGATGCAGACGAATACCTCGTCTATGACCCCGATTTCAAGCTACCAAAGCTCGATAAATCGCATTACTATGTCACTCTCACGTCATCAGGAATGCAGTGGAAAAAGATGCAGCTGATCAACAACAAGCTTCATTGGGAATACGTTGGAGTCTTGCACGAAGTGCTCAGCCCTCCTCCTGGAGACCCCGGTGCAACTTTGGAAAAGGTTGTAAACATCTATACAACCGACGGAGCCCGATCTAAAGATCCCTTAAAATATCAAAAAGATGCAGCTCTCTTAGAGGCTGCTTTAGAGGATGAACCAGATAATGCACGCTATATGTATTACCTTGCACAAAGCTATTCAAATGCAGGGGATATGCAAGCTGCCTTGGAAGCATATACGAAGCGTGCTGGCATGATAGGATTCTATGAAGAGACCTACTGCGCCCTTTTGCAAATAGCCCTCTTGCGACAAGCATTGGACTGGGATCCTGAAACGGTCCTTGAAAGCTTTAAACGGGCAAATGACTATAATCGCTCACGTGTAGAGCCCTACTATTACATCGCCTCATTCTATCGAGAGAGAGGAGAGTATGCAAAGGGATATCAAGTAACATCCATCGGCTTGACACTACCCAGAAGCAAGGAACTGTTAGGGATACAGGAGTGGATATATGATTATGGCTTACTTTTGGAAAGGTCGATCTGTGCCTATTGGATTGGCAAGTACGAGGAATGCCAGCAGCTATCGATTGCCATGCTCAATAATCCTCAGCTTCCTCCTCATGTACGGGAGTGTGTGCAGGCAAATCTTGGCTTTGCTAACGCAAAACTCCTCGAGGCGGCCGTGACGAACTAAGTTCTTGCCCTAATGTCTCTTAATCATGATCTTGATCTTGGTCTTAATCATGATTAAGATTAAGATCAAGATCATGATTAAGAGATACCATGAGGGAGAGTAGACAGCATCAAACAGCCATTCTACCCAGAATGTCAAGTTCACTCTCTTTCTTGAACTTCAGCCCTGATTTTCTCGGTTCATGTTTTTGTACTTTTATCTCGCTCATATGCTTGCCAACAAGTGCTTGCATCTTCTCGGTCCTCAGCACCATCGGTTTTAGCCAGTCGGACCTTGTACGACTCCTTCCCACAAATCCAAGTTTTTCATAAAAGCCTACTGCTGATGGAATGGAGTTGAGATAGAGCCCTCTCTTGTGCCGTTTTTGCATACTATCGCGCACTATGTGGGTAATCAGGGCTGTCCCACCTCCTCGAGTGGCTTTTTCATAGCCAAAAACAGGCATGTTTTCAGGATTTGTCGCTATAAGCTTAATCTCATTTTTCTTGGCTTTAAAAGCGACGATAGCAATGGCCTGGACAACATTATCCCCGTCTCGAGCGACATATACTTTCTTATGTCTTACCGATTTTGTGGCTAATGAATTTCGTATATCACTCACAACGATCTCTGAAGACTCTAACGCCCGTCTTTGATCTTTAGTAATATATTTTTTTAAAAACTCGCCTATCTCATAGCGCACTTCAGCATGGTTACTCCACGCTTTCGTTTCCTTTTGGAGGAACTTAATTTTTTTTGGATTTTTTACAATTGATGTTTTTATTATTGCGTGACTGTCATCACGTGGCGCAAGACTATGTGATAATTGAGAAACCATAATAAAGCTCCTTATTACTTCTATAACTATTTTTATAATAATATATCATCTCTTTTGGTTTATAGCAATCCAGTTGATAAAAAACCTCGCACTGTGATACAGCCCCCTATACCCCAATTGCCCTCACTGTGGAGCCTAATTTTTATGCATCTCGAGCCGCCTCGTAAATTTTTCTGCCAAGACGATATTACTCCTCAAAACAGCTATGACTTCACCTACGCAGTAAAAGGGATAGGAACAGAGCTTGAGGGCATAGTAACAGCCCAAAAAAACATAGCTACCTACTTTGAGTCACGCAATGTGTCGCGTAAAATCATTACTAGTCAATACAGCATATGGACAGAAGAGTTGGCAGCACTCTCTACCAGAATACAAAAATGCCTTACCCGAATCCAGACACAGTGGCAGCAGCTTCCCTTTTTGGACGAAGCAACATGCGTGTATGGCTTCAAAGAGCTCTCTACACTCGAACAGCGTTTCTTTCGCCTAAACGAAAAAAATGAGCGATTGGTACTTCTCATCAAAAGTCCGGAGCACCAAGAATCATTCAAGCTCAGTAAAGAAATCGTTAAGCGCTGTGAGGCAGAAAAAATCCCATCGCTTTCTCTTCTCAATGAGCTCGTCGAAAAAGTAGAAAAGCTGATCGAGATCCAGGTAGAGAGGCTTGAACAGGTCGATCCCCACCTTCGCAACGCCATTCATGCGATACATATGGACAGCGTGAACTTTTTGTCCTATGTAAAAAATTGTGTACATTCAGAAGAGAGTGAGACAGAGAATCGGCTTGAGAAGCTACTTTCAAAGCTTGCGCCTCCCACACAGTCAACAGAGCGAAAAGAGCTCACGCATCCAGATAGCAAGTATATGAACTCCTTTAAAGAGCACGTTCTTCCAAACGAGCGCTACTTTAAAAATGGCATCTACAAGGCAAACTGGCGATATCCGGAAATCTGGACACATATCGAAGAGTTGCACGAGATTGCAAAAGGCCTGCATCAAATAGAGACAGATGTAGAAGAGCGAATCAAGAGGGTATGGCAAGGGGAAACAACATCTTCACCTAACTACAAAACATGCCTAGACGTCCTTAAAGAGGGCCTCACTATTACAAAAGATAGGCTGTATACGATTGACTTCTGTACCTATGCCTATTCAGGATTACACTATGCAGCAGGCCTCTTTTGTTGGATAGAAGAGATCCAGCACCAGGTTGCCTTCCTGTCAAAAATTTCTAGCAAACCATGGCAGCAAGTAGCTCAGCTGCATCATGTTTTCTGCAAATACCTACAGCCGTGCCGCTCAATGTCACTTTCTCAAAGGGTTTACTGCGATGCTGCTCCCATCTACAACCTCTATGGGATCATTAAACAGCTGCACGTTATTTCCCAATGGCAAGAAGGTTCCCCCTTCTTCCAAAAATATAAAACGGCTATCGACGCTGTAGTTGGCGCAACCCTTGCACGGACTGCTAACACGGTTTTATCACTCATTTCTGAGGAAAAAGCAATAGAATCGAACATGATGAATGAATCGTCAACACTCTTGCATAACTATCATATAAAAGCACTGCTCTCAAAAAAGATTGTTACATGCCTGCATTTTAGCAATAACCGCTCTGATCTTCTCCTCGACTTGCTTTTAGCTCTATTAGAAACTCGGGAAGGATCTATAAAATATTTTAAAAGGATGGTAGGAGAAGACAGCGATCTTGCCGAGCTGATCACTGCCTACAAGACTGTGAGCCATTTCGATCAGGACGCACACACAGTGGCCCTTTTTGTCGATATTCTCCATCTATTGAAACAGACCAGCACAGATGCTCTCTCAACCCTTTTTACCTGCTGCCAGGTCCTACAGAGACTCTTTGAAGCAAAAGAAGCCCTTGTGAATAAAGAGCGCTGGAACTTCTTTCTGGAACTCATTCGGGATGATGTGAGAAAGCTAACAGCGCGCTGCAACTTTCCAGACCATTACCTGCATGTAGATACAATCGAAACTGACCTGTCGCTACTTCTAAAGGCGCTTTGGGCAAAAGAGAGCGATATACAGGCACAGGCACAAGCGCGAGTTATCGAAAACGTAAGTAGTTTTGTGCAGCTGCCTGATACGACCACATACCTTTTGAAGGCTCTTGCCTTGCAGACGTTCCTTACATCTCATGAAGCACCTCTGTCAGATCTACAGACAACCTATCTTCCCTTACTCTTTTCAGAATATATCGAGGAACCCTCCATCTGGCATGCCCAGATAGGCATAAGTACGATGGAAGAGGCTCTTTATAGCCTTTTAAGTAATGAACATACCTCGCATCTCATCTCACATGACAGCCTCAACAAGTGGAGATCTTTGCCATCTTTCGCTTCAGACTGGAAAACGACAATGACTTTCTACCTCTCCGTAAAGCAAAAAGTCACGTCCGAGAAAAAATTGGTGTTACAGTCTTCCTATCAGAAAGATCTAAAAAGGCTTCGTAAGCTCTGTGGCAAGCTCCAAAGCGAAGAAAATAGCTATGCGTATACCATTTTTAATGCACTTTTAGTGAAGATAGACAGTCTCTTAAACCTCAATACCAATCGCTTTTAAGGGGTTAATAACATACTTTTTAACGCTCTCTTTTCCTACATCTTCTGAGAGGTTTGTCTGAACCGCAATGGTAGAAGACCACGAAGCAGTATCTGATAGATCGGTGCAAAGGCTGTTTTTTACGACAAGCTCAATAAAATGCCTGTTTTTTCTCAAAAATCTAATTGGATTGCTTACCACAACCTTAATTTCTGAAGGAGATCGAAAGACTAATTTAATAGTGCGGTTATACGTATTTTCATCACATTGGAGCTCAGATAGAGAGTCCGTTATGCCAGAAGTAGGTCCAACATAGGTGCATTGGTCGAATATGCTCAATATTGACCGTAGCTTATATGCCGCCTCTTTTTGGTGGCTCGATATTTCATGGAGAAACTCTAAACCTGATAACATAAGGCGCTCGCCCTCCATATTTTCCAGTTTTGCTTTTTCTTTGCAGGCTTGCCATGTTTCAGTTACTATTTTTTCTGGAAGGTCCAGCTGTTCTACTACAACTGACAAAAATTTTTCGAATTGACCGCAATCATGTACAGCCATTTCCTCTGAACTAACTACTTTTCGATCTTTAATTTCACAATTAAAGATATTGTTTCCAATTCTATCCAAAATCGTTACACATTGAATAGTCCGATTGATATCAATAAACACTTTAT
>JAFEGS010000619.1 GCA_018239705.1 Verrucomicrobiota bacterium
GACTTTATGATCTGGCCTACTTCGCAGCCGATGGTATGTGCTGCATCAGCGGCAGTACGCGTGCTCGATGCAAGCTCTACCACCGTGCAGGTGAGTCCCTTTTGCTCTAAGGCCTTTTGAATAGATTCTGCGCTCTTGCTCAGCATGTGTTCCTCCTTCCACGTTTTGTGCGTTATATTGTACAATGGCACTATAGTACCGTTTGTGCGTTATAACGCACAAGAATTTTCTACATACTGGCAGGTTATGACCGATATTTATAAGCATATTTCTCAGACACTCAAGGCTTTGAGAAAAGAGCGTGGCTGGAGTTTGGATAGGGCAGCACAAGAGACAGGTGTGAGCAAAGCGATGCTTGGTCAGATTGAGCGAGAAGAGTCAAGTCCGACCATTGCAACGCTTTGGAAGATTGCAGGCGGCTTTAATGCGCCATTTTCCACCTTTATTACAGACTTAAGGGCTGATGCAGCTGTGTCCATCCATAGCTCAGGTAAAACCAAAGCAGTGCATCCTGCAGATGCCAAACTGAAGGTCTTTCCTCTTTTCCCGTATGACGAGACGCTTCATCTTGAGATTTTTTTGATCGAGCTCTTAGCTGGCTGTGAGCACATGTCTTCCCCACACAAGCCTGGTGTTATAGAGCATGTGATTGTGGTATTAGGAAGTATGGAAGTACTCGTAGATGGCACTTGGAAGACACTGCATCAAGGAGAAGGGCTTCGCTTTTCTGCGAGCCAGCCTCACGGCTATCGAAATCGCACAGAAGATGTGGCTGTGATACACGACATTATTCATTATGGCTCTATGTACAGCTGAAGTGTATGCCATATACGTACTGTTCAATTACTTTTAGCTGTTTGGCAGTTTCGCTGCCTTCAAAGCCTGTAATGTCGCTGTAGGTCACGACTGAAGAGTATTTGTGCAAGAACTCTAAAGCGAGGGGTATATAGCTCCAGTGCCACTTTTCCTCTTCATAACCGGTAGGACGATGGCCATTTTTTGCCGTATAGGGCTGTCTGAAGCCAAACCTGTTTGCATTGTTTACAAGCCACTCATATTCCTGTTTTCCCTGGTTGTTTGTAAAATAGTCAGGCTCTACGCTGTTGATGTCCACATCGGTGCCCCAGTGGTGACGCGATGTTCCCGGCATGGCGCTGTATTGTAAAATGGTTTTAGCGCGATCGCTGCTGCTCAAGGCGCTGGTCATGTTCTTCCACTTTGCCTCCCAAATGGTCTTTTGTGCAAAAAAGGTTCTGGTTGCAGAGACAATCTTCAGGGTAATGCCATCGGTTTTAGCAGCATCTGCCATCTTCTTAAATGCATCCATTGCTTCTTTACGCAGGTACTGAACCTCGGTTTTGGCTGAATAGGCAGTCGGTACAGCCACAAAGAGCTTGTCCCCATGCGGCTCAAACTGCCCTAAGAGGTAGCATTTGAGGCGAATATCATCAGCAGTTGCTACACCAAGCAGGGGCAGACAGAGCACTATAAAGAAAATAATTGAAAAGAAAGAGTATATCCTAGTGTTCATGAAGTGAGTCCCTTTTTTGCAGCAAGTAAGAGATATACTTCATTTCACCGCTTTTAAGCATGTTATAAATGGTAGAATCTTTTACGGCTGCAAAATCACGGACAGCTTTGCGAAATAGAGCAGGAAAAACGGAAGTAATTTGTGCATCGCGCACCTGCGATACGTGATCCAGGGCATGGAGCACTTGAGAGGTAATTTCACGGCGCTTGAGAAGGCGTAATCCAGAGGAGGTAAGGGCTGTGTCGAGCTTTTCGATAGCTGAGGTGAGGCGTATGTCACAAAGCGCCAAATAGCCGTTTGGGCGAAGGGTACGTGCAGCCTCACTCAGGAAGGCATCCATATTGGGGTAGCAGTGGGATGATTCTACATTTACCACAATGTCCACGCTGCTGTCTGGAATGGGGAGTGCATCTGCCAGGCCCTGTTTCCAGCAAGCATTTGGGAAGGGATAGTGAGAGGCACACCATGCAATAGCTCTATCAGATAGATCTATCCCTATGTAGGAGCGGGGGTTTTTGTACCGCACTAAAAACGATCCGCCCCCGCCGCGTCCACAGCCCACTTCTAAGACATCTTTATCATGGAGGTCAATGTCCTGTACCACATGGTTATAGAGCTGGGCAAAGTATCGAAATGGCTCATCTTGGGGTTGTAGTGAGAGGGGGCTATCCACTTGTTCATCATGGTAGCCATAATTCATAAATATAAACTTGCCAGATGCGTCTCTACGTGCGATTTTGTTGTAAATCCATTGCCACACTTTTTGTCGTAGACGAGGCGATGAGGCGGTTAAAGCCACTAATGCCGTCACAATCCCTTTGCTTTTCATAATGTCGCAGTACCTCTTATTACCTGTTGCAGTGTATCCTACTCTTTGATTTAGGCTTTACCTCTATCTGCTATTTTGCTACTTTTCGGCTAATTAAGGAGCATATGGAACTTTGGCTTTTAGCAGTATTTTGTCTCGTCTATTTGGGGATGGTTTTTGGCAACTTGCCGGGCTTAGCCCTTGATCGAACGGGTATTGCCCTTTTGGGTGCCATTGCGTTTATTACGCTGAAAGACCTCTCTTTGCAGCAGGCAGTAGCCGATATTGATATCTCAACCATTGCTATTCTCTTCAGCTTCATGATTATTTCGGCACAGTTTTACTATAGCGGGTTTTACACCTATGTGGCGGGCAGGGTAGAGAGATGTGCTATGAGCCCCTCTAGCTTTTTGTTTCTTCTCATTATTGTGGCAGGGACGCTTTCAGCTGCTCTCATAAATGATATTGTCTGCCTTGCAATGACGCCTCTGCTTGTGAGAATATGCCTGAAAAAAAAGCTCAACCCCATTCCCTTTTTGCTTGGGCTTGCCTGTGGGTCCAATATTGGCTCTGCAATTACCCTCATTGGCAATCCGCAGAACATGCTTATCGGCCAGGTGCTGCATATGCCCTTTGGAGAATATTCTCTGTATGCCCTGTTCCCATGCCTCATCGGCTGGATTATTGCCTGGGCTGTGATTGCATGGCAGGCAAAGGGGAGTTGGCACGTAGAAAATCATGAAGTGGAGATTGAGAGCCCTGCCTTTGATCGATGGCAAAGCAGCAAGGGAGTGCTTGCTCTCTTCGTGCTCTTGGGATTGTTTCTTTTCTTTGATCTGCCAAGAGACCATATATCGCTGGCTGTTGCAGGGTTTTTGCTTTTAAGCAGGCGCATGGCCTCTCATATGATGCTGAGCTTTATCGACTGGCAGCTGCTTGTCTTGTTTATAGGCCTTTTCATCGTCAACTATGAATTTAACCGAACAGAGATGATGACCTCGTTTTTGCAGCTTCTTCAGAGCTATCAAATAGACCTTTCCGCGCCGGCGTGGCTCTATGCAACATCGGCTATTCTTTCAAATATTATCTCAAATGTCCCTGCCGTAATGCTGCTGCTTCCTTTTGCCCAAAACCATTTTGACGGGGCATTACTTGCGCTGTCAAGCACGCTTGCAGGCAATATGTTTATCGTAGGCAGCATTGCAAATATAATAGTGATTTCCCAAGCGGCAAACTTTGGCATTCATCTCAGCTGGAAAAAGCATCTGGTATCGGGGTTTCCCATCAGCATGCTCACGCTGGCCGCAGCTGCTATCTGGGTCTATTTTTGCCGCTCTTTTGGTCTAATCTAAGTGCGCTTCAGAGTTGAGTAAAAAAGCATAACTCCCTAAACTTATTCAAAATCAAATGGTTACAATTAAATGAGGCACCAGGTAGAAATTTGCCAGGCCTATGTCGAAGAGCCTTTCCGTGGGCAGGGCGTTATGAAGCAGCTTTTTTCTGCGTTAAAGCAGCGCCTGCAGCAGGTTGAGCACCTTGAGCAAATGATTGCGTGGGTGACCCTTCATGAAACCCAAACAAGCAAATATTTCTTTGAAAAGGTTGGCTTTACACTCGCTGGTACTCTCTCTAAAACAGTAAAGTACGAGGGCCGGTACTACGACTGTTGCTGGCTAGAGGCCCCGCTAAACAAATAAGAATCCGGTCTTCGAGCTATTTGTGTATACTTTATCCATTCAAAAAGAAAGCCAAATCATCTTGAACAATCGGTTTTATAGCCTTTCCGAGTAGTACAAGCCCTGTCACACCAGCGACCGCTGCTCCACAGGTTGCAAGAACACCACCGCCCACGAGCATTGTCGCTGACCATAGCGCGAAACCACCACCAGCTACACACTTGCCGCCAATTACCCTATCTTCCCTGGTACGTGGTAAGCAGATGACCTTTGGTGTGTAGTGCCTGAGGCGGTATTCATTGAAGGCAAGTTCATTTGTATCGGCCCACGCTGATGCACAAGCCTTATGAACGAAATGGTATTTGTCGTATAGTTCTCTACCAAATGTTTCAATAAAATCTTGATCATTTCTTGTGCAGCGAGCATAAATAACCCACTCTTTTCGCAGGTATCCATGGTTGTGGCAATAGTCGCACTCTTGACGTGCATCAAGTGCGTTGTCTGGACATTGCATGAATGTACCTGGGTACGAGCTAAGTGGATCTTGCGGCGCGAAGATCATTTCCTGAAGTTGCATACGTATGGCCTCTGTATTAATATTTGTGTATTTATAGAAAATATCTTATCACAATATTGATTAAAAACAGGCAAATAAATAAGAATGTAGGAAAAAATCAGTTATGAAACTCAAATATCCCATTATCTTTATTGAAAGCCCAACTGAGCACGATCACGGTGTGATATTCAACGGCATCAATGCCTTTGCGGTATCTCTACGGCTCGATGCTACTGCTGGAAGCTATTTTTTTGCCGTATACGACGACACAAACACCATGCGGGCAGCACTATCTGGGTTTGATAACTTTGGCGTAGCAGAGATTGGAGGCCTGTGGATCGACGAAGCGTTTCGTGGCCAGGGATATGGTACAGCATTGGTGCAGCAGGCGGAAGGGTGGGCGCAAAATAAAGGCTGTAGCGGTATTACCGTCTTTACGCTCAAAGAATGGCCCGCATATGCGTGGTACCGTAGTCTCGGCTTTACAGTAGAGTTTGAGCGAACTGGTCATGCCAATAACATGACTGGTTGTTATTTAGCTAAAAAGCTGCAAGCATGAGTGTAAACGTGGACATTAAGCATATAGCCGAGCAAATAGCCAGTTCTTTACATGCCACGAGCATAGTATGCTATGGCTCATGGGCAGATAAAACAGCAGATGATAAATCTGATATCGACTTGTTAGTTGTTATGGCGTCAGAGGTTCCAGATTGCCATATGAGACGTCTTTGCTATGAAGCACTTGAGCGTGTGACAGTGCTTGAGCTTGATAAAAGCAATACTGGAGGTTGGGACAACTCTTGGTCTCCTGTAAATGATAAGATACAGATTAAAAATCAAATTATCGAAATTGGCTATAACAGAGCCTCGTGGGTGCTTGAGGTAGTTGATAATTTGATCAATAAGCACTCAATACATTTTTCTGCCTTCCCATTTAGGCCATACACCTTTCTAGGGCTTCTTGAAACCTGTCAGATCCTCTTCGATAGGGACAATTTCATACAATCTTGCCGGTCTCGCTTGCGTCCTATCCCGCTTGAGCTCAAGCAGGCAATTATTAGAGAATATTTTCCTATACTGCTAGAAAGTGTGCAAGATCTTGGTGACTGCTCAGAGCGCTGTGTAGGTATTATCGCCTATTTATTTTTTCTAGAGCGATCTATAGACGCTGCAATTCAAATCCTTTTTGTTATTAACGACATTTATGATCCAGCTTCAAAGCGAATTGAAGGCTATTTAAAGCAGCTCAAAACCGTCCCACCTAACCTCTTTTTTTTTCTTGAGGAGCTTTTACCAAGGTTCTATGAGAACAGAGGAGCAATAGATCAATTCTTTAAAGAGGTAATACAGTTTGTAAACAAGTTCTCAGCAATGTCGGCAAATGGACAAGGTCTTTAGAGCGTTTGTGCTTTCCATTGGCTATCGTGTCCTATGAAAAAATGGACCGGAAGGCAATTGTCAATTATCCAATTGTGGTCAGTTATGCCCATGAGGCAGCAAGTTGCCCAATGAGTGCCCCCATGAGCCACAATTAAAACAGGGTCTTCAAAAGATAGGGCTTGGTTGATTCCGTGCACTACTTGGTTCATAAATGCTTTTACATGAGTATGTGGGCTTTCGTATGCGTCGCTGCCATATGTAGTCATATCGCGCCAAATTTGCGAGGTGCATTCACCGAGCTCTGGTATTTCGTACTGCGTGGCCGCTAATCGTGCCGAGAGTATTTCTTTGGTCTCTTTCGCTCTTTTAAGCGGGCTATAGCACACTGATTTGATTGAGAGACTAGCGATAATGGGTTCTATGTCTTGGGCCTGCTTCAGGCCCATCGTGTTTAAGGAGACATCAGCATGGTCTACTTTTGCAGAAGAGGCGTTGTAGTCAGTCTGCCCATGCCGGACAAAGTAAAATTCTTTTTTTATAATCATCTATTCCTATCCACTTTGATGCTTATTAGATCTCTTTACCAGTTCCTGGGCAAGAAGGGGACTTCCATGCACTCGTCGGCCCTTTTCATGTAGTAATTGGTTTGCAGGTATATCAAACAGCAAAAGCTGCTCTAGCTCAGCAGGGCTGCGTGCAATTTCTCGCCCATCATAATCATAGAGTACGCTATGGCCAGGGCAGATCGAG
>JAFEGS010000061.1 GCA_018239705.1 Verrucomicrobiota bacterium
AGATTTGCGTTACTGGGTTAGCAACGCTGTACTATTTACAGTGGCGGAATTAGCACACAAATCAATAACTTAGCGAGTTTTAATTTAAAGTTTATATTTTCAATTTCTTATTATTATTATTGTACAACAAGATGACAACAACATCAACGGCAGCTACTCCCGTATCGGTAGGCCTTAGCACACCCACAAAATCGCCTACCTTCTCAGTGCCCGAAACTCCTCTTATAAACCAAGGCAACAAAAGAGACTACCCAAGCCTTCATGATGTATTCAGCTGCGATTGGTGCAACGTCCCGTTGGTAGAAGAGGAGAACGCGCCCCCCGTAAGACGACAATGTTTTGTGTGTGGAACTTGCAGTTGCGAAAACTGCGCTTCACAAGGTCACGGACAATCTCTGACATACATCGACAGCCGCTTTATTTGTGACAAATGTACCAGAGACTTGGTGCGCTATGTGGAGGTCCACAGCAATACTCCGCTGAAGCGAATGAAGGCTTGCAAACGCAAGATTCGTCACCTCAGTGCGCGGGGACACGTCTTCTCAGTACAAAGACTTACTTTAGATTGAGTTTGTAATTTTTAAACTCTTAATAAATTCTAAATCTAGTTATCAAGAAAAGCAAGGCTGTCAAAAAAATGAGCAAAGAAGTTCTCAATTCGAAGTTCAATGTGCAAGATCCTTTGCACATTGCGGAATTCTCTCCCTCAATCACGCCGTATGGGTTTAAGGGTTACTCCAAACTGCCTAACTGGGAGAAGGAAATTCAGCCTATCCAACCTGTCTCAAGTACGGCTGCATTGGCTTCCACCATTCGTTTTACCTTCCCCAAACGCTCTACATTTATCGGCCAACATCACTTGGTGGCCACAATCAGCGCTGTTACACCAAACGGAGGAGGCACCGCTCGCTGCGTGGATTACGCTGGTTTTAGATTGTACCCGGCAGTCGTTTATCGCTACGGTTCCAATTTGATTCAAACCATAGACTACCTGACGTTGCATATGCTACACAGACAAAACAAAAGAAGAGAAGAAAGAGATGCCGAAGCAGTTTTGGTGGGCGGCGATTTGAGCATTGCCGAAAGAGAATCTTTGGCTCTTTCACCCCAGACATTTTACACCAACATGCCTTGTTGGTGGTCCTACCATCCTAGCGTCTACCTAAACCGAGACGCCCTTTCCCACGACTTGGAAATTGCTGTCACCACATGTTCTGCTGGCGATTTGACTCAGGGTACTTCGGGTACAATTCCCAGCGTAAGTTTGTCTTCCTTGTACATTCGTGCTGTTTTGCATCACGTTGAAGACGACGAAAGAGATTATCACACCGCTGTCACTTTGCATGGCAATGGTGAGGTTATGACAATCAGGGACTTTGAAGAGCAATTGACAAACTCTCTGCCTGGCGGACAAACTTCATACACCATCAATCTGAGCCTGTTGAAAGGATTGGCGAGTGAACTTCGGTTTGTATTCAGACGAACCAATGCCTTAACTTCGCCTGGCACTGTGAACAACAAACCATTCGACTATGTCGTATTCGACAACGACTTTATGTCATGGCAAATCAAAGCATCCGGCATCCAAGTGGTCAATTCGATGACAGGAAGAGAAAACATTTTCATCCACAACGCAAACGACCACACCGGACAAGCTGGAATGCCGTTTTATGGTTATAGCGCTGCTTGGGATGTAGAGGATTTCATAAATTCTACTGGACATCACAACTACGGAGGCTTCAGTTCCCCACAACTGATTTTAACCTTTGCTGCTGATCCTGGAGCTTTGCAATTGGATATTTGGGATCTTTCTCTGAACACCGTACAACACGTCAAAGGAGAAATCGTCAAGAACTTCTTGTAACTTTATTTGCCGTACTTGAAGATAGACTTTTTGGCCAATCTCGGACTTCTTCTCACATCTTTCTTGACAATTTTCTTAATGGGTTTACTCAAACACGGTTTACGAGAGACCCTTCTCTTGCGTTGAAAGACTGGTTTGAAATCCCATTGCAACCAATCCCAAATTTTGGCACAAAGAGCATCTAAGCTTTTCACCTTTGCGCCAGTTCGTAACTGAGGTAAATAGAAGCGATACATGTCGCCCTTGCCTCTCCTGCGCAGCAGTTGAAAGATAAGATAATTATAATTGGGTAAGTTGTGTCTGCATTTGGCCGGACTTTTGTGACATTTTGGACCGCCAGGACAATTATCATTGTGCCTGAAAATATTGAACGGTCTTAAAATGGCAACAAAGTCTCTTTGCATGGCTTCAATGTCGTTGGGATGCAGGGGGGGAGGAGCCTCGCCACCAAGTTTCTTTCGGATGGTCAACCATTTTTCTGCAAAGCGCTTCATATTTTTTAAAGGGTTCTTTTTGAACTTCTGACTTCTGAACTTCTCTTGCAGGTCATCAGGTACTGTTATAGATCCGCATATTTTTGCAACGTCTGCTTTGGTAAGGTTTGGTGCTTTTGGGTAGGTGCGTTCGAAATCGCCGAAATCAAATTCCATTTCAATAAGCTCCCATAATTCAGCAGGAATTGTGGGTTCTGCCAAGCAAAGTTGAGCCATCCTCTCATTGAAATGAAAGATCGCTCGATACGTGCCCCAAACCCTTTTCGTAGCCCCGAGGATGTACTCCGGCTTTCCACGCGCAAACCCTTCATCCACCTCTGCACTATAATCACATAGACCAGCATCAACAACAAGGCCACATTCAGTGCAAACAGCGCTATCTTCAGGGGTTCGTATAAGGTTGTGTTCATGTTCTTGCTCCATCTGTTGTTCTTAAATTTAGGTTTTTTTCTAATAACAACAGTAGCAAGAAAATCAAAATGTCTACTACGCGCATACCAAGGAATCCTAAAGGAAAACTTGAACAAGAGGCTCATAGTCTCAAAAAGGATGTAGATGAAAAAAGATTGGCAGTAAGTGATAGAACGACTTGGCAAACAGGGCAAGGAAGGGGAGTGGATGCACAAAATGAATTCCCCGCGCAATACTTCCCGGACCAACAAGAAGAGGATGAACGCATTCAAATGAAGATGCGTCTTTTGCAGGGGCGTGACAGACCTCTTGGAGATGCCATGCTAACTGACCAAGATGTGGCGTACTTCATGAAAAAAGAAGAAACAAAGCAACATATTTTGTTTGATGAATGGTTCAGCAGACTCTTTGATACAAAGGACATCAACAAGAGAAGATTAGCTCAGGAATTATACCCCGAATATTATCAAAAGAGAGAAGAAGAGATCGATCGGCAAGCTGCAATCCAAAAAAAGATTGCAATGATAAAACTCAGAGGCATTAAAGATCTCGATGACTTGAAGTTTGTCTACGCTCTGCAAAGTGGAGATATTGTTCTACGCAAAGTACCGCTCTACAACCTTGATGCGCCTCAAGAAGATTCTAGCGCAAGATTCAAGAAAGGCCTATTCAATCCTGCTCGCAAGAGTAAGGCTGATGATGGATATACAGGACCCATTAGTCTTGGTAGAAACATGTTTACCGCTGAAGGCATACCAGACATCGGCGCGTTAGCCCCTGTTCCAGCAGGATTCGCAGACGCCGTAGGCGCTTATAGACCAGGGCAACTAGCTGGGGATGGCGCAGGGCTTGCTGGAATTGTTTAATTCGATTTTCTAAAATAAATGTTAACCGAAAAAAAACATGAGTGAGGAAGCTTTGCAAATAAATATCCCAACTGACAGACCAATGCGTGATTGGATGGCTCCCATAGAAGACGTCTTTTCATACTTCGGTTTGACCACGCCTCTTCTTCGCTTAGGTGGTGTAACGCTGGCAACAAGCATTTTACTCTTTTGGCTTAGACCCCCCTCTTTGTTTGAAAATGATGGAGAGCCCAGACCTTGGATTTTGTGGAGTTCAAATGGCGTAACCACTCCTTGGTGGCTCGTAGCAATTTTGTTGGGATTGGCTTCAGCCACTTTTATATAAAATTTCATTTCTTCGATTTTTACAGAACGCAAAAAATGGAAGCAGCTCCCGTTGCTAGTCTTACCAAGGCCGAGTTTCTTCGCCAGAAGATGACCAACTTAATGTGTTGGTTGTGGGACAAATTGGAAGTTCTCAGATTGAAGCACCCAGAGCTTTTGACATACAAAGACAAAGAAGAAATGACAAAAGCCTTTAATACGTTCAAAGATGAGGAAGAGAAACTACTACGCGATGGTGCGCTTTTCGATCAAACCAAACATTTTTGTTTGATGGCTACGGGGGGAGTGGAATTTGACTTGGAAGGAAACAATCTTGTGCAGGCACAAAATATTATGTTTGCTCGCAAAATTGTCACCATTATTGTGGCCCAATTGTTGACTGCTCAGCAAGTAACAAAAATGGTGGAAGAGAAGAAAAAAACAGGAGAAATCCCTGTTGATGAAGAAATCGACCTTACCAATCCCGGAATCCTTGCTGAACTGATTCCAGAGCAAAACAGGATCGAATTACAAGCAAAGATTGTTTCAATCACCAAAGAACTTCTACCTTGTCTTGCGGATGCAGATTGGCTGAGGATCTGTGCCTACATAAATTGTTTCACAAATACTGTGACAAATTTGTAATTTTCTAGCAGAAAATAAAAATGGAAAAGGAAGCAGCTCCAGGAGTTAAAACGGAACCACGTTTGGGAAATTTGGCTAGTAGTGCTACTGCCCCCTCAATAACACCCAAAAGAGGGAGAATTCCAGCAGAAAAAAAAGAAGCCCCCCCCAAACCAAAACCTGTTACCAAAGCTGCTGCCAAATATGCAATGGAAAGTTTGAACAAGAAGATGCAAACCGAAACAGGCGATGTTGCGAGAATCATGAGTCAGGTATATGCCTACAGAAGACATTTTCCGAAATTGGATTACTCCAGCATGCCAGATACCGCCTCTTTTGAGGCGTGGTCAGCTTTTCTTGAGGACCTTGTCAATCAAAATGCCGAAGAGGGCAGTGTACAAACTTTGAAACACGTTTATTGCATTTTGTTGGAAGTGGGAGTAAGAGGCAACATGTTTCTTGGCAACCCTATTGGCATGAACATACGCACGCTACCTGCGGTGGCAAAAACAGCTATCCATGAGAAGAACTTTTTGGAAAAGGAATTTCAAGAACTGGCTATTCTCCACCCAGAGTGGTGCAGACCTGGGCCTTTTGCGCGTATATGTATTGCGACATTGGGTTTAATCCGTGAGGTTCATAATGCGGAAACCACCGGAGCCGTTTACACAGCACCAGAAGATAACGTCACCGAAGAAGCAAAACAGAAATACAGGGATTTGTAAAAACAATTTCTAAGCTTATAAATTAAAGCAAACAAAGATGAATCCATTGTTTCTTGTTGGAGGAGCTGCCGCGCTGTTTTTCATTTATGAGGCCAAACAAAACAATCATGCAGTCAAACCTCAGAAAACCCATTCACACCTACCCTTGGCGAGTTCACAATTCTCTGATATGAAGGAAAACCCATTTCAACAGAAAGAGAAGATAACAGTCAGTAAGGTGATGCCATCACAAAGAGGCCAATTAGAGAATCCTGCCTTGGCGGGCCGTTGGATGTTGACCTTGCCCACGGGCTGCATGTTTCCTTGGGTGGGGAGTTTCAACACATTGAAACGCAAAGTCATTGTAGAGATACCTGGTTTAAAGAAGCCTCCCAAAGGATTTGTGGCTGTGGGAAACTCTCATTTCCAGTTGGAGACTTTAGATGCATTCAAACAATAAATTCTAACAACAACATAAAAGAACAAAACATGAGCGGCAATTATCGCAGCAAGTTAATACAACCTCGATCCATTCAAGTCCTACCAAAGTTCTTTAATGAGAGCAACTTTTATTTGCAACATTCAGGCTTGAAAGAAGTGGTGGCCTCTGGAACCGAAAGAGTGAGAGTAGCAGAAAAGGCAAGAAGACAACGCATGCGACAAACCAATATGGGAGTGACTTACGATACATCGTCTATCACTTGGGCTTTGGGAATCAGCATTGGACTCTTCTTGTTGGTCACTTTGTTGAGAAATCGTTAATAAAAATCTAAGCTAATCTTTAAAGCCACAATGAGCAATCCCTATGATGGAAAAACCATTCAAACAATCATTGTCTCTTCCGTTTTGACAATGATTGCTGGTTATTATTTGGTGCCTGGCGCTGCCACTTTGACCACAGCAATTTGGTTGGGGGTTGGAAACGCTGTAATCGAAGCTCTGGCTGTATATCTCATCAACGAATTTACATCTTAAAAATCTAAGTTAATAAAACAACTAAGACAAT
>JAFEGS010000620.1 GCA_018239705.1 Verrucomicrobiota bacterium
CAGATGCTGCCAACACAATATATCACCTCTACGATAGGCTATGCGTAATCAACGATAGAGAACGTGAAGGCTATGCTAACGTCTACTCATCTCCCTCCGACCTGCTTCGTACTAAGCGAGAGATCTATGACCAGCTCGCAGATGAGCTCCACAAGGTTCCCCAATACAATCGCGAGTAAAAATATCTCATTTTTGAGCAGAAGAGGCCTTCTTCTGCTCAAGAATTTTGATCCGTTCATCGATCATCTTCATGCGATGTTCATTCATTTCCTGCACGCGAATAGCCCTACAATATCCAAGCCAGTCTCTTGTCATGAGCTCATCGGCCTTTTGACCTGCTAACTTGGCCCGAAGCTTACAGCGATCTCTCTCTGTTTTCAGCTCATCTAACTGCTGATCGATCGACTTTTGTGGGGTTGGTGCTACTGTAGCCGGCGGCGGCGTGGTATCTGCCGATACAATACAGGGCGCAGCAGTGGCCGCAACAAGAGCAAACAATGTGAGGCTATACGACATATATTCTCCTAAAATTGCAATCTACCACCTACATACAACAAAGGAGATTATATTTAAATATTTAATTTATTACATCGCGAATAGAGCCAGCTATCTGCAAGCACAAGAGCGCCCATTGCCTTTACAACAGGCACAGCTCTAATCACGACAGTAGGGTCATGCCGTGAACCCTCCGGCAGGCTGCATGTTACCTCACTGCCAGAGAGATCGACGGTCTTCTGCTGCTTCGGAATACTTGATGTAGGCTTAAAGTGCGTGCGAAATACAATTGGCAGCCCCGTGGTGATGCCTCCAAGCAGGCCTCCTGCATGGTTACTCGTGCAGCTTACTCTCTCTTCGTTCATGATAAAGGCATCGTTATGCGTTGAGCCTCGCATCCGGCTAGCAGCTACCCCCTCTCCAATCTCAAACGCCTTAGAGGCCGGCAGGCTCATCACCGCGTAGGCGAGCTTTGCATCGAGCTTGTCGTAGATCGGATCTCCGAGACCTGGCGGTACACCTTCAGCTACGCATTCAACCACGCCTCCGAGAGAATCTCCGGTCTCTTTTGCCTCATCAAGCAGCTTCATCATCTTCTGAGAGGCCTCTCTATCGGGGCAAAAGAGCGGGTTTTGCATTATATCGTCATCCTGGGCCGTAGCTTCGATCCCTCCTATCGCCTGCACATAAGCAACTATTTTTACCCCTATCGATTGAAGGAGCTTTTCCGCAATTGCGCCTGCCGCTACGCGTACAACGGTCTCTCTGGCTGACGCCCTTCCACCTCCTCGCCAGTCAAAGATGCCATATTTTTCAAGATAGGTAAAATTGGCATGGCCCGGCCGTAAAAGCCCTTTCAGAGCTTCATATTTTGAGCTATCGACATCGCGATTCCATATCACAAAGGCAATAGGAGCTCCAGTAGTTTTGCCTTCAAAAACTCCTGAAAGCAGCTCTACTTTGTCATCCTCCCTTCTTGCTGAGACGTAGCTATTTCTCCCACCTCGGCGCTGCGCCAAAGCAGCATTCATTTCATCACAGCTCAAAGCAAGTCCAGCCGGACAGCCATCTACGCAGCAGCCAATACAAGGCCCATGCGACTCTCCCCATGTTGTAATCCGAAAAATGGTCCCAAAACTATTACTTGCCATGTCCTAGTATATCCTCAAAAAATGTTGGGTAGCTTTTGCGCACACACGATACCCCTTCGATTGTACTCTCGCCATCGGCTCCAAGTGCTGCCACTGTCAAGGCAAGTGCTACGCGATGGTCTTCGCAGGAATGAAGATGGGCCGCTTTGAGAAGAGAGTGTGTTATGTGCAGGCTATCACTGCTCTGTTCAATCTTCGCCCCCATTTTGGTAAGCTCTCGCGTCATGGCATCAATCCGATCACTCTCTTTGTAGCGAGCAACCGCAGCATTGTAGAGTAGGGTTTCACCTTGTGCAAAAGTACCAAGAGCGGCCAAAATGGGAAGGGCATCAATACAGTCGTTGATATCGATCTTGCATCCCTGTAGGAGCTGCGGCCCCTTTACGGCAATGGTCTTTTGCTCCTTATCGACTGTAAACTGCGCTCCCATTTGCTGCAAGATCTCAAGGACTACCTTATCGCCCTGCACATCATCGACATCTACGTTTTCTATACGTAAGTCAGAGTGCGTGCAAAGGCCTGCTACAAGTGGAAAGAGAAGCGAGCTGAGATCGCCGGGAACGCTGTAGTCAAAGGCAGGAAAGCTCTCCTGCCCCCATACCGTAATAGCATCCCATCCATCCCTTTCATAGCGAACTCCAAAGCGTCTGAGCCAATCGAGCGTAAGAGCAAGCCAGGGCGTCTCTCCCGGATTTCGTATATGTATCTGAGAGACTCCGGGAAGTAATGAGCAGGCAATGAGCATAGCCGATACCGGTTGAGAGTCCTGCCCCTCCATCTCAATCGCGCCCGGCTCTATTGGTCCCTGGATCCGAATAGGCGCATGGCCGTTGCCATTGACCGAGTAGGCCTTTGCCCCTCGCTGCTGCAGGGCATCTAAAAGTGGCTGGCAGAGCCTTCTCGTTTGCAGAGATTGGTCTCCTGAAAGCTCAATCGGTGTACTCGAAAGAGCTGCAGCGGCGGCAACAAAACGAAGCACCTGTCCGGAGTTACCTGCATCAATGTATGAGGAGCGAAGAGATCGCGACCTGCCTCGGCCATGAATGCGCAAGATGCCATTTTCTTCTTCAATAGTAGCTCCGAGTGCCCTCACAGCGACAATCATAGCATCGGTGTCTGGAGAAGGCAGGGCATTTCGCACATATGAGGTCCCATCAGCTAGGCCTCCAAAAAGAATGGCCCGTAGCGTGTGCGATTTGGACGAAGGGCATCGAACTTTGCCGGAAATAGCTCTAGGACGGACGTGAATAGCGGTCATGTATACTCATCTAAAAATCTGTATCAGATTCTATGGACTGGGAAACTTTTAAGCTACACGAAAGCTATTATTTGAGGTGATGTACAAGTTTTTACAGGATCAGCTGTTTTAAGTTTCCCGAAACCTACTTGGATGATATAGGTTAGATGATACTGCACCTGTATGCTTCGAGTTGTAGACAAAAACAAGATCATTATCTCTACGTTGTACTCTATGTATTGCATACCGCCCTCTATCTTGCGAAATCGTCATGCCACACTTTTTGTAGAGAGCGCAGGCAGCTGCATTGTCCTTGTCAACATCGAGGACGATCTCGATGTCCCTGAGCTGTGGGTTACCTCTTACCGTTTCAAAAAATTTTTCAACAAGTTTTGACCCTACGCCAAGACGCGATGCCTTTGCTAACCTACTCACTGCATTGATGTATAGGACAGATCGTCCAGAGGAAGCGAGGCGAAGTTGTGCTCCAAAGAGCACCCCATAAATTTCCTTTGATTGTTCATCATGTACTGTAATGCAAAGCTCTTCATTGCATTTGAAACCAATATCGCCGGGGGTCTCCAGACGACCGCCTTTCAGTTCTTCCGCTGAAAAGCTATCGCGTACTACCGCTGCGATACCTTGCAGCATTTCCTCAGAGAAGAGATTCAATAGACCTGTCCGTCTCGTTAGCACATGCGGATCCAAACATTCAGCTTTTACGGTAGGAAGAGCACCATCTAGTCTTTTTGCTTCTAACGAAAAATCACATGTCGTGGAGCTTCCATCAGGCAAGAGACATTTTGGCTTTGCACTCAAAAAGACTCGCCACTCTTTTTGCAGGTCGGGGCGGCTTGTAAGCTCCTCTGTGATCACTGCTACCGCATCATGTATCGCATGTTTCTCATACACCTGTTCAAACTGTGGAACTTCCTTTGCAAATAGAGCCTCTATTTTTCCAAGCGCCGCCTGTGCCTTTGGGCCCAAAACAGTGCGGTAATGAGGTGCAATCCTTGAAAGAACAGTCTGTATAGGCTCTTGCACGAGAGGCTCAGGAACAAATCGGGGTGGAGCCTTAAAGAGTGTCACTCTATGAGCAATATTTACCTGATCTAACAGCTCTTGAATCTCTTTTTCTAGTACACCGGCAGCTTTTGCAAACATCTCGTGTCGCTCCATCTGATGACCTGCAGGTGGTCTAATGCGCCCAATACCTTGAGTGTATGCCAAAAGGAGTTGGATAATCTTTCGAGCTCTTTCAGGCTGTGTCTGGCGCAAGCTATTGGCTATGTCAATGATAGCATCTATATCTTTATTGTGATTTTGCCAGTAGCGCTTCTTACAATAATATTCAAGCGCATCATCTGTAGTTACAAATTTTTTAGCAATATCTTCGGTATCTAAAAATGCTATTTTTCTCACACCATTTTCTTGTATCCAGGTCAGATTAGATGATTTCAAATCGGCATATTTGACATGAGCAGCAACAGTAATCAAATCATTGTATTCTTCATCAGTTAATTCATTAATATCGACTTCAATACAGTTAACTTTTTGAGCAACTACGATAGAATTAGTGTCGTTAATTTCATCGCCTTTATTCACTGAAGGCAGAGGATATATACTCTTTTTTATATAGGTTATATGCTGAAGATTTTTCTCTTCAATGCAGTCACGAATGGCATCATTCATGACTATTCTCTGCAGATTATGCTTCAGTTCATCCGGCTGAGAAAATTCACCCATTTGAATCTTGATAACGTAATCCAGATCCCTCAAAAATCCAACATTATTGCCAGTACCTACCTTAACAAAACCAATTCCTCGATCGTGTAGCAAGTTTGAAATGGCTCTTCTCGACTCATTCGATATGAGCGCAGAAGTAAATGAGGGAATTGACTGATCAAAGATTTCGTCTAAAATAATTTTTGCTTCATCCGGCACCTGATGCTCTACAAGCAAAGGAGAATCATGTGTCAAGCGTTCAGTCGCTGGCTTTGGTAGATCGGAAGGGTCGGAAACTGTAATCTGCCTGGGCTTCTGAAGCGTAAGAGGTTTGGGAACCCATGTCGAGTCTACATTTGGCGGCTTTGGTAGGAGGGTAATCCCCTTGGGGTTTTGCATCTGTAGCGGTATGGTAGGAACATTGGGAACTCTTTCTAGGTTTGCAATTTCTTGGAATACTCGGAAGACGAAATAGGGGTAGGTGCCTAAAGTGGGGATAGCTAAGAGAACAGCAGAGACAACAAGAGCTACTTTTCCCACAGTTTTGAGAAGGGCAGTCACCCCATCATCACTTGGCCTCTCAACAAGGCAATTTGCAACTGATGTAGTAATAGATGTATCCGTTGCCCCAAAGCAAGTAGTTAACCCATGAACTGCCATAGAATCCTCAAAATAGTAAAATAATAAATTAATCATACATATTTGAATGATAAAAGTCAATTATGAAATTTATCTGTACGATAGTTTATTACAATTGTTTAACTTCCCACCCGTCGATCGATCGCTCTTCGCCATTGAAATTAATACCTGCTAAATAAATTGGTCGGTTGCTTTTTTGGTAAAGCTCATAATATTTCTTCTGCATAATTTGATCGATTGCTGCTTGGGGACTCTCATTTAACTTAAACTCAAATATAATAACCTTGTCTTTAGCTTCGAGGACAGCATCGGTACGACCTTGCTG
This sequence comes from Verrucomicrobiota bacterium, assembly GCA_018239705.1. Taxonomy (GTDB): domain Bacteria; phylum Chlamydiota; class Chlamydiia; order Chlamydiales; family FEN-1388; genus SZAS-6. The sequence continues at coordinate 5,573 of JAFEGS010000620.1, forward strand.
TGTATGGATCTCAGCGCCAATCTGAAAACCGGCCAATTTTATGGTCAGATAAAAAAGACTATGAAAGTAACGTTCATGTTTGACGTAAAGATCATAGGGAATGAGCGCCAGAAGATGTGCCATAAGATCAAAAAATTGAGAATACTCCCACGGCTGTGTATATAAATTAGCAGAAATTTCAAAAAGAAGCTTATTACATTCTGACTGGGAGCGTGCAAACGAGGTCAATAAACTCTCAGAAAATGACTGGCTCACCTCGCGGTTGGGAAAGCCTAAACAGTAGGCACTAATATGCGGTACATACGATTTTATCGTAAGATACCCTGTTTGATACAGGAGCGGTAGTGTAGGCAAATCTTCGATATCAAAAGAACTAAAGCTTTGAGCGCTCACGTTAATTTGTTCTAAATTCGATAAATTAAATTCTCGTTTACTAATGAGATCAATTAAAAAAGATGGCGTACCAGTTTCAAACCAGTAGGCTGCAAAATCCTTGGAGTCAAGCAGTTTTAGAGTTGAAAATGGGTTATATACCAGCTCCCCACTTTTTGAGAATTTGTATCCGTTATACCACTCTTTTATTTTTTCATAGCACTCTTCGATCGCCAACTCATTCACACTCGCTACACTTTCAACTTCCTTTTTAAAATAATGTTCCAGTTCCGATCGGGTATACCCAAGTAATGCACTATATTCATTTGACATGGTAAGGTCGTTCAAATTATTCAGCCCAGAAAAAACGGAAACTTTTGCAAATTTCGTAACGCCGGTTAATATTGCAAATTTTATATTGTGGTCTTGTGCTTTTAAAATCGTATAAAACTCTCGCAAAATGCGTAGATTACTTTTTGCTATTTCTAGATCATCGATATTATCTATTAGCGGCCTATCGTACTCATCAATTAAGATAACAACTTTTTTATCATCTGCCAGTTGATGAATAAGATTTTCTAAATAGTTTGCAGCTGTTGTTCCAGTCAAGATACATTTATACTGAGAGGCTATTTCATTCAAAACACGAATGAGATCCTGCTCAAGCATTTCTGAAGACCGACTGTTAATAGTGGACATGTCAAGATAAATAATTGGGTAGGAAATCCATTCCCAATCGCTCGTATGTATCCATAAATTTTTAAATAAATCGCGCTTGCCAGCAAAAATCGCATACAGCGTTGAGATAAGCAGAGACTTTCCAAATCGTCGCGGCCGGGACAAAAAATAAGAATTACCCTGTACTATCAACTGATAGATCAATTTTGTTTTGTCTATGTAGGTGAAGCCATTGGTTATGATCTTTTCAAAATCTTGTATGCCAATCGGCAATTTATGTTTTGACATAACGTTAGCTCGTCCCCATAAAAACTTAAGCTAGTACCATTGTGCAGGGGCACCAATTAAACTACAAGAGGTTTAACCCGGCATGATCTCTCGTAAAATAGGGAGTACATCTGCGGGCCTAAGTGAGCTGTCCCAAAAATGGAACTGATGTGCTGCCTGGCGAAGCCACATCTCTCGTCCTGTAACAATAGTACAGCCCCGTTTTTTTGCCATTTGAAGAAGGGCAGTCTCACCGGACGAGATCACGTCTGCCACTATGGCTGTTTGGCGCAGATAGATCTCTTCAATAGGAAGGCTACTCTCCTCTCCCACCATCCCCACGGATGTTGCATTCACGAGGATGTCATAGGGCTGAGTAAGTAAGGAGGGTAAATCCCAGGAAACGTGCAGGCAGCCAAGATGTTCAGCCATTTTTTTGGCCTTTTCCTCCGTGCGATTTGCGATAAAAACATCCGCCCCACGCAAGAGCAGCTCTTGTATAATTGCAGAGGCAGTGGGCCCTGCTCCCAGCACGATAGCTCTCTTTCCTGCAAGAGCTCCATACTGCTCTAGTGCATCTCCCATCCCTACCCCATCAGTAGTGCAGGTCTCTATCTGATCTTTGAAGCAGCGCACCGTGTTAGCAAGAGGTGTAAAGCAATCCTTTAAAGGACGAGTCACACTTAAGCCTGTGATGCCCAAATTACTCAAGTAGGTAAAGCCCTCTTCAAATTCATGGCGCTCTAAGGGAATTTTAACATAAACGGCATCGGCCCCAACCTTTCGAAACAGTGCATTATGGGTGATATAGGAAAGGCTATGATCGATCGGACTGCCAATGAGTGCAAAGAGCTTGGTCTTTCTTGTAAGTGAGTGGTAGTGATAGGTCTGGAGTAGCTCCTCAACCGAGAGCTGTCCCGGAGCTGTCGGCTTTCCAGGAAGCGAGCAAAAGGCGATCTGAGATCCAAGAGTAGGTGCCATCACGCGAGAAAATGAGCCGAATGTACCCATACAAAAGGCTGTTAAGAGAAACTCATCTGCATGCTCTTTCAAGAAGACCATCATCCTCAGGCTATCGAGGGAGCTATTTGCCATCGTAACCATCTTGATCATGTCGCAAGGGATTTCTCGACACAAGGCATAGATCTGGTCGAGACCGCCGGTTTTTTCAAAGTCGTGGTAGGCCGCAATAATTTTCACCTGCGGCCAGTTGGCTTTCACAGTCTGAAATACTTCTAAAGGCATATCCCAAGGAAGCGAAAGCCACTCTGGGCCGAGGGCTGCCAAAGAAAGCGCGAGATCTACCTGAAGAGGATCCATAATTGTGAGCATAGTGGGCATGGCCTCTGGAAGCTCCTCCAGAGCGCTCAATCGCATCTCAACGGCGCAGCCATATTTTTTTGCTGCCTCTACATCGTCTTTCAGGCATGTTGAAACACATAGCATATTTATTCAAAATTTTTAATTGCTTGAAAAAGAGGCTCCTGCGGCACTTCTACAACACATGCACCCTCTTCATGAACAAACCGACCAACCTCTCGAGGCAGTACAAATCTTGGGCGTCCCTGATCTGCCTTCTTATCCCTCTGAAGAGCCTGTAGCCACTGTTCATGCGGAAAGGAGGCCAGACGCATAGGTAGCTCTAAAGCTCGTATCAGCGCCTCTATGTACTGATACTCCGACTCCGGCAGATAGGATAGGAGCTTAGCCAAATAACTCTCTACCAAAATCCCACGTGCCACTGCCTGGCCGTGGCTACACTGAAAATGCTCTAAGGACTCAATAGCATGTCCTATCGTATGGCCAAAATTGAGCAGATGGCGCCGCTCGGGATGCAGGATAGCCTCGCTTACAAAGCGCATTTTTATGGAGGTGCTACGTTCAATTTCTGCTATGAGCGCCTCCTTATTTTTGGCCTTTAAGGCAGGCAGAGCCTTCATAAAACGATCGCAGCTGGCCTTGTTATCGAGTAGCGCATGCTTGGCCATCTCCACAAGCCCATTTTGCATCTCAACTGCCGGTAAACTCCTGAGCAGATCGATGTCGATAATGACCAGATCTGGATGGTATATCGTGCCAATAATATTTTTAATTGCATGCAGATCCAGGCCATTTTTCCCACCTATTGCCGCATCGGTCATGGCAAGAAGCGTTGATGGAATAAAGCAGAGCCTGACGCCTCTACAGTAGGTAGCAGCTAAAAAGCCTGCCAGATCGAGCGTTGCACCGCCACCACAGGCGACGATCACGCAATCGGACCCTATGCCCTCTTGAATAAGGCGTAAGGCCAATGACTCATACGTTGCAAGGTTCTTGACGGCCTCTCCACCGGAAACAGTGAGGCAAAGAGTAGATTGCGCCTGTAGAGGGGCTAGAAGCGAGGCGTCGACCCGGTTCTCGATAATCAGCACACAGCTCTTTGCCATCGACCCGATTTTTTC
>JAFEGS010000621.1 GCA_018239705.1 Verrucomicrobiota bacterium
CAGCTAAAGCCCACACATGCAATCTCTTTTGAGAGGTCAAAAAAGGTAAACTTGCACATCCTGCTCAGCATAAAATAGACGGCATAGCACATTGCCAAGACATATGCCTCCCGTTCAAAAAAGAAATAGTGCGCTACGAGGATGGTAAGAGGGATTGTCAGGAGAAGAGGCGTTGCAAGCGCGCTCACTCTCCATGAAAAGCGGCGAAGCAGACTGCCCGTCACGAAGGCCGTAACGAGGGTTGAGGCGACGCTCACGCAGATGGTCATCTGGTTAAGAATATCGTTAAATTCATTAGCGTCGCTATACATGGTGTGGAGCTGGTATTTCAAGATAAGCTCTAAAATACCGCTACAGAAGTAGTAGGCAAAAATGGTAAAGGCGAGAGCGCGCAGTTTCAGGTTTGTAGCGATAGAGCGGACCGCCTCTAGTAGCGATAGCCGCTCTTTTTGCGGCTGCTCTACAGCTTCACTCTTAAGCACGTACGACTGTAAATAGTAAAAGAGCCCCAAGATGGCAACCGTTACCACGCTCACCAGCAGTGTGAGGGTAGAAAGTGTGGCATTCCAGCTGGCAATCCCCGGAAAAAGTAGATGCTTGAGACTCCCCTGTGAGCACGAAATGGAGATGTGCGCCGATGCAAAACCGGAGAGGTTTGAAATAGCCAGTATGGGGCTATAAAACCTCTTTGCCTGATCGAGGTCAGTTGACCTGTTGCAGGTCCCCCAGAAGAGGATCATCATCACAACCGCTCCCCAGATCTCTGATACGCAGTAGAAGAGGGACAAGTTCCAGTGCTGAACTACTGAACAGGCTGCAAAAGGGATCTGCAGCCGCTCCTCGTTGGGGTATAAAATAGAGATAAAGAGCACAAAGTAGAGTAATAGCGACAGCAGTATGATGTAGGTTACCTTATCTTGAGAAAACCTCCCACTCAAATAGATATAGCCCTTCACAACAGTCAGGATAATGGGCAGCATCATCCACGTTTTGATAAAGGGAATGGCGTTGACGCCTAGCTCCGGCTTGGTGATGATCACCGTCTCTTTCAGATTTCTCAGTATGTGGTTATTGAGACAGATCAGAAAAAAGAGGGTTGATAGCACTAAAAATTTTATCAGCTCATGTCTCCTAATAGGAAGTAGACGACGCATACGCTGGCTCCTCCATCTGAAATCGCTGGATTGAAGGCTCTCCCCTATTGCTTTGGGCAATTGCCTGGAGACTGTGGGATAGGATGGTAATCCCCAGCTTGTGGTCCTTCAGGCTCGATAGTGAGGGAAGATCGTCGAGGAAGCGAAAGAAGCACTCCTCTCTGGACTGTTCGTTGAAGCTGCTATCGAGGTTTTTTGTGAAATCAGAGGAGTTGAGTTTTGCGAAGGGCTTTCCTCCTACGAGCTGCGAGTTTCTAAAGAGGTAGATGTCAAAGTGGCGAAGTCCCCCAACCTCCAGTGGATCGAGGGCGCTCTTTTCCCTCGATTCGCTCGATACATAGCTATGGACCTGCATGTTGAAGAGGTGGCCAAATTGCAGGTTTATTCGTTCGTGCCGTATGCGCCCATTTGCCTTATAGGTATCTTCCGGAAGGTCTGTCCAGGCTCTTCGAGAAAAGCCCGTTTGAAGAAGATTGAGGCTACAGGTGGTAAGTCGTTTCCCCTCAGAAAAGAGCTGGATGAGGCTAAAGAAATCGAGCTCACCATATGTTTTAAATCCAAGCTCTTCTCTTTGCGCGAATATCGATTGGTAATCGCGGCCTTGAAAGAGCCTGGCATAGTCTTCTTGATTGCAGAGATGGAGAAAATCGCCCGGGTTGTAGGGCGTTGCGTAAATCTCTGCACTATCGGGGGTTTTTGGGGAGGCTTTGTAGCTTGTTTCAAGGAAAAGGGCGAGCAGGTCGATAAAGTGGTAGCCGCTATGCATCAGCTTCCCGTAGCCATACTTGTAGGGATGGTTTTCGCGATAGACAAACTCATCGGGCATATTCCACATGCCATCGCAGTGGTAGACCTCTGCATAGCTGAGAGGGATAGAAAACTCTGCTACAAAGGACTCGATCTCCTGCAAAAGAAACTGGTAAATGGGATGGTATCGGCGCTGGCACTGCAGATCGACCCGCACTTTGTGTTTTTCGGCCTTTTGGAGCAGGTACGTATACTGCTCCTCTATTTTTTTCGCTGCCTCTACGGAGTGTGAACAGCCAAGCGGCGCTGTGAGCGGCTTTTCTACCAGCACATCCACGCCGCACTCGATGAGAAAATCGAGATAGGCAAAATGGGCCTTTGGCTCTGTTGCCACAATGGCGTGCGTGATGCTGTGTGCTTTGATGAGACGAAGAAGATCGCGCTTTGTAGATTCCGGCAGTACTTCTGCATCGCGATCCTGCTCCGGGACGAGGTAGAGAGGAAGCGGCAGCTCTTTTGCTTCAAGGAATGCTGAGAGCTTGTCCCTATTGCAGTCCAAATCGACCACAAATTCTGGGTAGATGGCATGCTTTTTAAAGAGATTGACATAGTGCTTTTTGGCAAAAGGCCCCATCCCTATCAGAAAAAAAGGAGGCACTCCTTCTTGACGAACGTTGTATGCTAGATCTCTCATCTTTCCCCCCACAGTTTATGGTGTATTTGCACTCTATTGTGCAACCTGTGGGAGTTTTAGAAAAATTAATGATCTTAATGAACGCATTAGCAGAAGTTATAATCAAACACGTAGCTTCGCAGCGCGTTTGGAGTGCGCAGCGCCTGCTGCGCTTTCTCTAAAAGTCGTCAACTACATTGACTTTATCTATCTTAAAGGCCCGAACGGTATTGAAGAAGGAAGTGGGGGTTGATTTCTTGAACCAAGATATGGAACACCAAGGGTATTCTTCTGCCACCTTGACAACGCCATGCCGTACAGGATTTTGCATGACATAGTTAAGCCTCGCTAAATAGGAGTATTGATACGTGATATGGCTGTCCCAAAATTGATACCAGACTCTACGGTTTGGAAGGCATTCAAGTGTGTTTATATATTTTGCCGTTGCCACATGTACATGTGATATAAATATGGATAGATTCTCAGGCGTGTCAGGAGACTGTGCAATAAAGTGGTAGTGATTGGCAAAAATTGCCCAAGCCTGAAGTGTCCAACCATACCTGGCAGCTAAATCGATTAAGTTGTTTTGAAGGTAGTCTAAACGGCCTGGGGTAGCGAAATGCAGTCTTTTCTCGTAAGTAGCGCCCGTCACCATGTAGGTCCCTTTTTCTAAGGTACGGTGAGGCGGAGCGTGTGGCCAAGAGTTTTGTTTTTCTATCAATGCGAATCCTTAATATGAAAGCGCAGCAGGCGCTGCGCAGTCCAAACGCTTCGCGCTGCTCAGAAGGAAGAGACCTTCCTTCTGAGTAGGGAGAAGGACTAGCCTTCGCCTTGGTGGGACAATGCAGCGATAAACATGTTTGTTTGCGTTGCATCTAGGAAGGTAACAGGCGATGTAACAAGCGCTGCTACTGCTGCCTGACCAGTGATCAGGTAGCGCTTATCGCTGCAACCTGGTTGGTCTTCAATAGCGAGGTCGCGAGCAAGAGATCTAAATTGAGCGATATCTTGCAAGTAGACAAAGCCTGAGTCGTTGAAGCTCTTATCCAAATTCAAACTGTCGTTGATTTTGTAACGAGCCACGATTGGTCTTTGTGATTCAAGATCTGGGCCGAAAGCAGAAAAGCCTGCAGCTACCAGTCTATTACCATCAACTTTCAGAGCGAAGATTGCATCTTCACTACCGAAGAAGTCTGTCTGGATGGCATTGAATTGGACGTTTGGTCCTGTGCCATTGTTCCAGTTCAGCTGGACTGTGTTTTGGTTAAGTGTTGGATCGATAGAAACGGGAGTTCCGTCCATGTTCAACACAACAATCAAAAAGTTGGCGCTAATTCTTGCTATAAGCTCGCCAGGAGCACCCGGTGATGATGCAGTAACCTGACCGGCATTACCTGAGAATGCATTGGCAATATCGCCACCCAGATAGAGGAAGTTTCCATCTGTTGTGATCGTGCGGATGACGATCTGCTGGGCTGGATTGCCATTGCCATCATCATTTGCCGAAATAGTGACATAACCAAATGTTGGATCGATGTTGCCGTTTGTATCAAACTTAGCAGCAATACCGCGACCGGTAAATGAAAAGAAGTCTGACGCCGTTGCAGCATCAGCTACACCTGCAGCGTAGATGGAGGTAGTTGAACCAACAGTATTGGTTGTTACTCCCTGAAATATCGCAAAGAGAAGCGGGTTTGCAGGGTTTACGAGGTCAACCCAGTCTGAAGCAGAGATTGTGTTATCCCAGTTCACTGAAGCGTCGCTTACGTTAACGCTCAAGATTTCAGCATCTGCAGGACCGCAACCACTGAGTGAGTCTTGGTTGAGGCCAACAGAAATGATCTGCTGCTGTGCAGCATCTTGCCAGGTGGCTGTGAGCATCTGTTCGCCAAACCCAAGACCAGGTGTGGTAGTTGGATTTTGCGTCAAGGTAGCAACGCCATCTACATAGTTTCCATCCGTACCGGTAGCTGATCCATTGCAGTTAAAACGTGCTAAATAGATCTGTTCTCCCAGATACTGTGGCGTGTTGTCTGGCCCTAGAGAAAACTGGAAGCCGCAGTCAGCAAGCGGATTGCAGTTTCCAACTGTACCTGAAGAGTATTCACCTGTTGGCGATGTCTGAGCATTTCCAATGACAAAGATGTCATTGCAGTCACAGCCTGAACATTGAACGAGGACGGTGTTTGATGCATTTCCATAAATGGTAGTGTTAAAGCGCAATACGCCGTTTGTAGCAAAGAAGATGTCGCGAGTACCTGCATGGTTGAATGCCTGTACGGCAGCTCCACGCTCGTCGGCGTGGCCATCTACAGCACCTGAGCAGTAGTTTGGCACTTGGACAGAATCTCCTGAGATGAGGTAGCGCCATTTGCAGCAGTTGCTGTTGCAGTTATCAATAGCAATGCTCTCGGCGATGTCAAGGAAAGGCGACACTGGGCTGATCAAAATGCCCGGAGTCGTGCTGCAACCGTTAAATGTAGGGTCCAAACCCCAAGTGCATGTGTGGCTGCAACCGCTGCTGCTGCAGTGTGAGCGAGAATGTTTTTTCGCCACTTTAGCAGCTTTAGCTTCTTTTGCCTGTTTCTTGTTTTCTTTGGCGGAAAGCGGAGCAAATGCCATGCTCACTACAGGGAGAGCATACATTAAGACGCGTAGTGTTGAAATCATGAGAATTCCTTTTGTACGGTTTAGTGCAAGCAGACGTGCACATACACGTCCGCCGCGTCACGACTTTGACAAATCCCATATTTATCTGCAATTATTAAGATCATATTAATGTAACTTTTTTCTTATAGTGCTGAGGATGAACAGGCAAGGATATGTTCGTCTATTTTTTTTGCAAATAAAGGGCAAAAAAATTATGTAAACCTCTTACGTACATGGAGAATCAGATGAGCCTCTTTTCTAAAAAGTCCTTACGCGAGCTTGCAATTGCAGCTGTAGTGATGGTAGCTCCATCTACAGCCCAGCTACAAGCAAAAGTGTCGCCGCCTCAATACATTCGAACCTCGCCCGGCACTATAGCCCAGAGCTTGCGCAATAACGCGCCTCCCAAAAGCCTCACGCCTGATGAACAGTGGAGCGACTGCCGTGAGGTGATGCTCATCAAAGAGCTTCCCACAACCATCACCAAAAGCGGCTTTTACTGCCTTGACCAGAGCGTCGAGATATCGGCTTCCACCACGGAAGCTGCTATCACCGTGCAGGCAGACAACGTCGACATCAACCTGGGCTCTCATACGCTCCTCATACTCAACGGCACCCCCGGTATCTCTGCCACAGGCATATCAAATCTCTGCGTGCATGATGGTACTATACAAGGGACTACATTAGGTGCTTTTGAAGCAACCAGCAACGCAGTCCTTCTTAGCGACGTAGAAAACTGCTCTTTTAAAAATCTTTTTATGCAAATGACCAACAATGGCTTTTTGATCGGCAACTGCACCGGTCTTGATATCTCCCATTGCGCGTTTGGCTTCATAAACAATAATGCAATAGGTACACAGGCGGGAAGCTTATGCCAAAATGTACGTATAGAGAGCTGTCAATTTCTAGATTCCATTACTCATATCAGCTTTGCCTCCGGTGGAGAAAACATTTCCATTCGCAATTGCCAATTCGATCAGTGCTTCGGTTCTGCTCTTTTCATAGGACCGGTAAAGAATCAAGCATCAAATATTGAGATCAGCGGCTGCAGCTTTGACGGAAGTGCCTCTATGCCTACTGGCATAGTCCTGGGGAACGCGATCGACTCCGCTACGACAAATGTCGAAATACGAAACTGTACTTTTGCAGAAATTTTTAACACCTCACTGCTTGTTCAGAGCTCTCAAGGCCTTCTCGTGGAGGACTGCACCTTTACCACAAGCAATAGTCAATTCGACATGATCCAGCTTGCCCAGTCCGATCCATCAACGCAGGTCACTGATGTCTCCGTGAGAAACAGCGCGATTAGTAGCCCACAGGCAGCACCTGGTTTTGATGGGATTTTCATCGGGGCAGCTCAAGGAGTCCTGCTCGAAAATTGCGTCATCAATACAAATGGTGCAGCGATTCCGGGATTTTCCCCAGCCAATGTGCATATTATCGGCGGTGGTGCTGATCTTACAGCCTGCAGCGACATCAAAGTGAAGAATTGCGTCATCGGCAATAATGCTGCCCAGGGGATCTACTGCGACGGCACGCAAGTGATATTCCCCGCTCCTCCCTCAGCCCCCTTTGCGATTGAAATTGACAGCTGTATTATTGATGGCGCTCTTAATGCAGGAGTGTTTTGTGATAATGCATTGAGCTGTACAATTAAAAATTGTGAGATCACCGGCACAACAAGTGGTCCCGGTATCATGGTGGCAGATGGCGCCCAGTTCATCACTATAGAAAACAACAGAGTGAAAAATAATGCCGCTCAAGGCATCTCTATTGACCCCACGAGTGCATCGATCAACGTAGTTGGTAATGTAGTATCGAACAATGCAGGCGATGGCATTTTTACAGAATCTGACACAACGGTGATCCAAGACAATACCATCTCACGCAACAGCGGGTTTGGCATTAATAACGCGAGTGCTTCTACGACGATTTACGACAACACCGCCTGCAATAACAGCATCAACTCTCAAGCGAGTAACTGCGCAGGCGTCCCTGCAGGGCTTATTGTCTCTCCGGGATATGCTGATGTGGTTGGTGGTAACATCTGCTGTCCATAAGAATTGTACGTGAACGTGCCCGAGCCCGATTTTTTTTGCAAAAAATTGGCAAAGAATTTAAGTAAGGAAAAAAGCCCTGTGCAGTCGAGGTGCTCATGGCCCTTTTTCCAGGAAACCTACTAGCGACGGAGAATCGCCATGAGTCTCTTTTCCAGAAAGACCCCGCAGCAATTGGCTCTTCAAGCAGCATTTGCCGCCCTATTACTGGCAGGCCAGCTGCAAGCGATCTATCCAGCGCGCCCGATCGACCCAATCTCACCGGCAAAGCAAAAAGAGCTTCCCAAAGCAAAGAAAAAGCTCTCTCACAAACCTGTAAAAGAGGCAAAACAGAGAAACAGCCCAGTAGCAGCTACTCCCAAAAACGACTTCCCTCATGCCGATAAGCACTGTACTGGCTGTAGCGATGTAACCGTTATCTGCGATCTTCCCATAACAATCACGAAAAGCGGCCGCTACTGCCTTGCAGGCAAAAGCAATACCTTCTACGCCACTGACACAGGCGCCGCTATTACAGTTGAAGCCGACAATGTCGACATCGACCTGGCAGGCCACACTATTAACCTGGTTGGTAATGGCACCACAGCCGGCATCTCTGCAACAGGTGTCGATAATCTCTCAATACATGATGGTACCATAGTAGGGTTAAACCAAAACTTTGGGGCTAATAACCTCGTAGCAACTGAGATACAACTCACTGCTGTTACTAATGCCACATGTAAAAATCTTAAGATTGTCACGCAAAGTAGTGGCGCCAGCATTGGCTTCAATTGCATCAATGTTCTATTTTCCAATTGCACCTTCGACTCGCTCACAAACGCTACAGGAATATCTATTAACGGCCAATTTGAAGATGTAACCATTGAAAACTGCGCCTTCCGCGCTACTTCACAATTCAGCAATGATGAAAGCATCTCAGTTACTGCTCCGGGCAGTAACCTTACTGTGCAGAGCTGCACCTTTGACAATGCAGCTACTCATATTGACGTAACTGTCTTCTTTGGAGTACTTACAAACCTCGAAATATCCGATTGCGCCTTCACCAATACTGTGCAAGCAATGAATATGTTTGGCCCTAGCAGCTCTCAGCCATTAAGCAATTGCCTGGTTCGAAACTGCAGCATCAGCGTATCGGGCAGTGTGGTACCACAGCCGGAGCAGCCTCCAACAGCGGGCATTGCGTTTACTCAATGCAATGGCATGCTTGTTGAAAACTGCGATTTCCAATTCACTGCAATGGAAGCGTCCACTAATGCCGGTAGCTTTATCTCGTTTTTCTCCTCACTTGGTGCGATCGTGAGAGACTGCTCCATGAGCAATACACAAACCCTCTTCCCTTCTGCCTTAGAGCCTGTTGTCATCAATTCCTCACAGAATGTTCTGATCGAACATTGTGTTATTGACGGCAATGCGAATCTCCTTACAGACAACGCTAATGTGCATATTCAAACGACCCCGCCTTTCCCATGTAGTGATATCAAGGTGAAAAACTCGATTATCCGGAACAATGCCTTTTTTGGCATCTTCTGCGATGGGGTAACCAATGGGCCAATGGCTCCTACTAATATCCAGATTGACAACTGCCTCATTGATGGTGCTCTTGCTGCCGGCCTCTTTTTTGATAATGCCGCGATCTGCACTGTCAAGAATTGCGAGATCTCCGGTACCACCGGCGGCCCCGGCATCTCTTTGGCTGA
>JAFEGS010000622.1 GCA_018239705.1 Verrucomicrobiota bacterium
ATTTTTCTGGCTTTTTTTTAGAGAAGATCCTGTCTGGTACGCAACGGCAATACACATGTGGGACCATAGAAAACTAGACCCAGATATCAATAATTTCAAAGCAAATATGCTCCATTACATTCAACATACCGTAGAAGACCAAAGAGTCTTTCTTGAAGCAAAAACAGATCGCTCTTTACGCGAAGAGTGTCAACTACTAGTCTACGATATGATGCGTTTGGATCCAAACCTACGGTTAGATTCTGCAGCAATTGTTCTGAGAACGACTGTACTCAAAGAAAAACTGATTTTTGAATTAGAGTGCTTAAAGAGCTAAAAACGTTACTTTATTAAGTGCTTTAGGCTATTCCCTCTCTCTATATTAAAATAATTTATTGTATAAAACTAATTTTTGTTATATATAAAGGATCGAGTAAGTAGATCACATCGCTGCGGTCTACTTACTCGATCCTTCCCCAAAGTGCTTGCAGAAAACCCTAAGATCCACGATATCCGTCCAAATGTCGATGCAATCTCTAGCATTGTACTGAAGGTAGGAGGATTTGCCTATCCTCACTACTTTGCCTCTCTCTTTGGCATGTCGCGCGTTGTTGGTATCTCCCGCCAGATCGTCTATGAGCGACTAGAAGCAAGGGGAGGCAAGGGAACACCCATTGTGTGCCCGAAATATCTCTATGCCGGCGATGAGACTGTTTCAGGTTAGAATCTTGATGAGATCTGGGTCGTCGATTATTTCTCCGGGATACATGCCCTTTTTCTGTCCTTCGATAAAAAGAGCCCTTCCTTTGTCAGAAATTTTCTTATCATCTGACTTGAGTAACTCTACAATAAACTGTCGGAAGAGATCGAGGAACTCTTTTTCGTCTAAAGAACCTGGCCAAACGATAAGGTAAAAGTAGCTGGTCAAAAGGGTCTCCCAAGATTCAGATGTGCAGATTTTTTGCAGCATAGGTGTGCTCACACATAGTTTAAGCAGATCTACATGTTGAGCATTTGATTCATAGATGTTGTATCTCCAGGTTCTGTACCAGAGAGTAAAGAGGATATTTACAAATTCTTCGAAGGTGACGCCCTGATGGCCCTCTTCTTTTATGCATAAAGATACCAGCTGTTCTGTAAGTCTTTTTATGATGGGGTATCCCTTGCGTGCAGCATCTTTTTCGTCATGGGTGATCAGTTGTCTTTTGGAATCAACCACGCAATCAACGAGGCATTGTAAAAGGGGAATGCTTCCTAAACTCCGGAGCTTATTGAAATTGATGCTCAATCCGGTTGCTTTAAGAGACTTTTCCGTCGATGGATCTGTTAGAAAAGCTTTGTGCATCATAGATGCACGGGCATAGGGCATTGCTACACATGCGTCAATGATCTTTTCAAGAGCGGCTATTTTCAATTCATCATTTCGTTCAAATATCAAATGTCGATTAGACAAATTGATCATTAGGTCACACATGATTTGTAGGGCATATGGCTGTTTGGTACTGATCTGGAAATCTAACACTTCGTTAAATAGGGCAAGTTTTTCTTGAGACGTGAGGGAGCTGTCTGCCAATTCTGTGCGATGGCAGATAAGCGTTGTTTTGTACATAGCAGAGGGATAATCGCTCGCGTACTTAACGAGGAGCTCATGTAGGTCATTAGTTCTTGTGCAATTTTCAAGGTAGGTCTTTTCATCACAGGTGCTTAAACGAGAAAAAACCATTTTTTCAAAAATGGGGACTAGCTGTTTACTCCGTGAGTTCCCTTGTATCATGCCAAGGATCAGCTTTTCGACACCTTCTAGACGTCGGCCATTGTCTTTTCTATGCTTTGGCGCTGTGTCAAGGAGGATGTGCATAAACTCTACAGCTATTTCGAAAAAACGTTCCTTCAAAGGCTGCAGGCTTTTGAGTTTCACATGCCTTTTGAATTTTTTGTTGGTTTGAGGATAAGTAAAGGCCGCATCAGGCGAAAATATAAGGACATCGATACCATAGATAGCAAGATCTGAATGCCCTGCTGCTTCAAGTGCTGAAGTTGCTAAGCCGCTTAGAGCCGGGGTAGTAGTGTCTTCTTCTTCTCTACCGTAAAGCTTGAATGCAAGCTGTGTGACGTGCCGTTCCTCAGGTGATTTAAGGGCGAGCTTTGGGAAAAACTTCAGATACAAGTCGATAGCTTTTCCCTTTATCTCTAGACAATTGGTCTTGAGTGCACGCTCAAGAACACCTTCCAAGAAGTTGGCATAGGCTAATTGCAGTTCCTGTTCTGAAAAGAGTTTCTGGATCTCTTTGTGAGCAAGAATAGAGGGGTCTTTGAGGGTTTTCATCTGCTCGAGAATATTCTCTCTTTTCATGCAAGCGGCTGCCTCCTTTTTTTCCTTTTTCAGGCAGTCGAAGAGGAACTCTTCTACTGAAAAGTCAGGAAACGTGCGCCTATGTAGCTCCATGATCTCATGGTCGTCGAGTATTTTTCCTCTGTAGATGCCCTTTTGCATCCCCTCTATCAAAAGCTTTTTTCCTCTTTCAAAAATTTTCTTATTATCAGACTTGAGAAGCTCTATAATAAACTGTCGAAAAAGGTTGCGACGCTCCTCTTGCGGATTGGAGAAGGCAAGAAGGGTAGAATAACTGGTTACATGCCTATCCCAACGCTCAAGTGTACAGATCTTTTGTAGCATGGGAGAGGTGATGACAGACTGAAGCAGATCGAGATATTGCGCCTCTGATTCAAAAAGATGGTAACGAAGAACTTGTTTTAAAAGAGAGAGGAGGGCATCCAGAAATACCTCATCCTTCCCTTCTATGCATAGATGTACGAGCTTGGCTGTAATCTCTTTTACGATAGGGTAGCCTTTCTTGGCAGCATCAGCGTTGTTATAGGTGATGAGTTGTCTTTCGTCGTTTAGTATGAAACCAATTAGAGCTGGTAAAAGAGGAAGTTCATTGGTTATGGTTAAGCCCATGATATGTGCCTGAGTCACGGACATCTTTGCATAGGGCATCTCAAAAGCAGCATTGATGAGTTTCCAAAGGATTTCTATCCTCATGTTATCGTCGTCTTTCCCGAATATCGATAGAGAATGTTTGTACATGAAGTTGATCATGGGGCCTAAAGCTTTTGGCTGTTTGGCCTTGATCTGGAAGTCTAGCACTTGATTGAATAGGGAACGTTTTACCTCTGGTGCAAGGGGGCTATTGCTACATATCGCAGAATCAAGAACGAGTCCTATTTTGTACTGAGAGCGTGGATCGAATGTATAGAAATTAAAAACTGATAGGGGGGCATAGAAGGCATGGGCCCTATCTAAATTATTATTGTATACAGTAGCATTACATAGGCTCAAAGGAGAAAAAATCATTTTTTCAAAAATAGGTGCCAGAGCTTGGGCTCTTTTGTTGCCTTGTGCCATATTCTTAATCATCTTCGCTACAATGTCGAGTCGCACCTCATTTTCATTTTCACTTGTAGAGGGTGCATCAAGAAGGGCATGCATGAGGGCACAAGCTATTTCAAAAAAGCGATTCTTCCATGGTAGTAGGCTTTCGAGTGTCGCATGCCTTGTTGGTTTTTTGTAAGA
The DNA here is from genome assembly GCA_018239705.1 of Verrucomicrobiota bacterium. Taxonomy (GTDB): domain Bacteria; phylum Chlamydiota; class Chlamydiia; order Chlamydiales; family FEN-1388; genus SZAS-6. Next base: position 3,557 of record JAFEGS010000622.1, read on the forward strand.
AGAGATAAAGTTCTCATCAGGGCACCACAGAAGGACTTGAGAACCATCGTTTGCAAGATCTTTGTGGCCGAGTTGGGCAAGTACAGCATTGGCTAGATTGAATATCTGGGTAAGAAAGGCCAATGAGCTATTGATCTCTTTACACATGAGCGCAATAAAAAGCTCCGTGACCGCCCATTCGTCTAGCGACTTGGGTGTGAGTGTTGGCAATACTTGGTTGTATAAGTCGATGGCCTCTTTTTTGAGCGTTGGGCAAGTAGACTTGACAGCCTTTTCTAAAAGAACAAATAGCGTTTCAGCCGTTACTTGCTTGGATGAGACAGTAGGTACAGGGGGCTCAAGTAGCTCCTTGAGATCTGGGTCGATGAGTAGGCTCTCGCGAAACTTCTCTTTTTTCATACCCTCTGTATAGAATTTCTTACCTATTGCAATAACTTTCTTGTTATCTGACGTAAGGAGTGCACGGACAAACTGCCTGAAAAGATGGAGGCGCTTTTCTTCTGGATTGGAGGTAGTGAAAAGAGTAAAAAAGAACGTTACATAGGCGTTCCAGCGCTCTTTCTTTAAAATAGTTTGCAGCGCTTGCTCGCTTGTGCATAACTCGAGCAAATCTACACGTTGATCCTCTGATTCACATGCATGGGGCATGGCAAAAGCGGCATCGATGATTTTTAAAAGAGTTACCTTTTGTAGCGCATTGTCATTTCCAAATATCAATGGAGAAGAATCGCGCATGATATTGCACATGATGTGCAAAGCCAATGGCTGTTTGGCTCGGATCAGAAAATCTAACACTTCATTAAATAAAGTACGTTGTTCTTGAGCATTAAGGAGTGTATCTGTCGAAGCACGATGGATGATCAATTTTGTTTTATAACAATGATGAGGATATTCAGCTAAGATAGGCAATCCTAATAGAGAGTTGACGTAAAGCACTTCTGCCTTTCGTACATTTTCCTTGTACACATAGCTGCTGCAGATGCTTAGAGGAGAAAAAACCATTTTTTCATAAATAGGTATGACTAGCTTTCTCCTGGGGTTTCCCTTCAGTATGCCGCTGAGTAGCTGCGCTACAATATCTAGTCGGACACCATTTTCCTTTTCACGCTGTGGCGGCAAATCAAGAAGCGTATGCATAAGAGCGCAGGCTATTTCAAAGAAACGCTCTCTCCAAGGTTCCAGATTTGGATGCTGGACTTCAGCCTCACACCACAAGAGGGTGCCGACAGGGTTTTTAGCAAGATCTAGGAGGCCTTTTGTAAGAAGAAAAGAACAGCAAAGATCACCTATTGTTTTAAAAAATGATAAAACGGTATCGATATCGTTACACAAGAGCGCAATAAATTGGCTTGTGATACCCTCTTCCTCAGGCGATTTAAGGGCAAGTTTTGCGAAAAACTTGCTGTACAAGGCAATGGCCTCATTTTTGACTATCGGGCGATTGGTCTCTAATGCGTGCTTGAGTAGGTCTTTTAAGAAGCTAGCGTAGACTTGCTCTGATTCATTTTCTGAAAGAAGTGTTGCAAGCTCGTTATGAGAGTAAATTACGGGATCTTTGATCTGCTGTAGGCATTCGATGAAAACAGCCATTTTCAGGCACGCAGCAGCTTCCTTTTTTTCTGTTTTTAGGCAGTCTAAAAGTGTTGTCACCCAAAAGAGGAGGTTTTTATCATCGCTATTTGCAATGAAATGAGGCCCACATCCATTTAAAATATGGCAGCACGCTTCAGCAGTAAAGCCGCTCTCTTCATGGACAGTTTTATTAAAAATCATGAGGAGGGCTGCCTGTCCGAGCAGGTTGCTACAGATATCAGACCGTTCATGTGCTGCTGCCCACATCACGCAGTCGAGGACTATTTTGGATTTTTGGAATAGCGTGCTTGGCAGGAGCTGAGAGATAAGAGAGCATACCGCTTCATCAAAAAGCGGGCTGTCACTGGTTTTAAGGAGCCTTTGCAGGAGGGAGAGCTGCTTCTCTGCTGGTAGCTTAGCGCTGTATCGTAAAAGCGAAGCAGCCAGTTCCTTATCGTAAAGAAGGGCAGATTCAATCCACTTGTCCAGGAGTAGCTCGGGAGATGGCTCGATTAATGTAGGAATCGCTTTTCTAATGGCAAAGGGAGCAAGGTTCATAGCATCTTGAATAAAGGCCCATGCTATTTCAAGAGGAGAATTTCCCTCTTGTAGAGCTTTTTCAGTTAGATCAAATCCCGGTTTTTCTCTTAAATGTAACTGAGCATTAATTCTGGCAATGGCAAAGAGAGGAGGTTGTATGATCTTGGCCAAAGGAGCTAAATCAAAAAATTGCTCGTAGCAAGGGTATTCTTTACTAAAGAGCGCCTCTTCGCAGGCAAAGAAACATCCGAAATGAGGGTCCAATGCACTGTTAGACTTCCGGAAAGGGTCAAAAAGTGCTTGATCTGGCACTAACTCTGCCCCCTGTATAAAATAGGAAAGCCATCCCTGAACAGTAGAGAGCTCTTCTTCTGTTAATGGAGCGATCGTTTCATTGACTAGACCTGAAAAGTAGAGCGTTCTTGTCGTATTCTTAAAGCCTATTTTGAGAGAAAAGCACTCAAACGAACCATTTCGAGATGCTTCTACCTGGAAGGGAGCTGCCTTTTTAAGAGGCATTGTATACAGAGAGATGAGGTAGAGATAATAGATCCCTTTGATTGGGTCTCTAAAGCGATGAAAGAGGGAGAAAAGGAGCTGATATGCCGTATCTTTTTCAAAGACAGAATGCTCCAGAAGTGCCTTAGAGAAGGCATGGATGTACTGAGAAGATTGCTGTAGGAGCCCCAATTTTCTCATCAGCAAGAAGAGGTTAATGGCCTCTGCCATTTTTACAAACTGTTTCTCCGCTAGGCGTTGATCTGTAGGATCGAATGTGACAGCATGTATGGTTTTTACGATCTCTTCTTGCCAAGGGGTAGAAAAAAGCCATCTTCCACTAGTCCATTTGGAGAGGATCCAGTCTACTCTTTTATCGGGGTTGTAGAGCGTAGGGCCATTTAAAAGCCCAATAAATTGGTCGGCTATACATTGTGCGGGATTGACCTCTTTTGCGACATAGGGGGCAGTTATTTTTTGCACAGTAAAATCAGTTGGAATACCAATGATCAGCCCATTACAAAAGGCAAAAGGCGGCTGCATTTTGGTTTTTGAAAAGGTAAAGTCGAAATCAGGTCCACAATTATTGCAAAAACTAATAATTGTTTTTTGTCCATTAATGGAGCAGATATTTTTAAAAGCCAATTCTCGAATTAAAAAGCGAAAATCGTTGAGGTCAGTTGCTGCAATGTATTCAATGCTGGGTATCGAATAGAGAAGAAATTCGATTACTATTTCTTCGGCCTTCTCTAACGAATCAGTTTGAATCCAGAAATCGTAGTCATTTATTGGTGAGTGCTCTTTTGAGTCTACTTGTGGCAAGTCAAGCCATGAATAGATCTGGTTTGCATAAAAGCCTGGGCCAAGCATCGTTACCACGCCACTGCCGATCATCTCTATTTCTTTGTCAATAGTGATCTGTCCTTTTAAGAAAGAGATGAGTTTTACAAGTGAAAAATTTATGTTAAAATAGGCGGTATGCGTATCTGGATTGTAGCGGAAGGGGAAAAGATCGCCGTATACCTGCGAGAGCCTTTGAAAGACAGACTGGATTTGCTCCATTTTTTGTGGAAGGATTGCTTTGGTATCCTTTTTTGGGGATATGTCGAGATGGACTGCATTGTATATTTTTACTTTGGACTCATCTGGAACGCGTTGAAGCCCCTCCCTCATGAATGCAGGGGTTGCTATTCCATTGCTATCGATAATGCCTCTTTCGCAGAGGAAATTGAAGCGCGCTTCTTTCGTGGAGAGGTCTGGAGTGCAAGATGGAGAATTTTCTGTCTGCTTTACTGTGGCTGGTCTATCCTTGAGGCTCAATTGGCTAAGAGAAGGAATTAATTGATCCAGTACTGGCTCCATGTGCTCATCCGTAAAAAATTAAGATAAAGCGAATGATGATATAGGAAAAAAAGAAATAGAAGAATAGAGTTTTTGTCTATTTCTATTCGGTGGGAAGACTACAGCGACCCACCTCAGTTGATCTGTTTGGTTTTGGTACATGTAAGTACAAGGGAGCTATTATTTTCCTGGTGTATTTAAACCAAAATTATGCAAAAATAATGCTATTTACCGCCTTTTAAGGTTAATTGGATATGCATAGGTACTTCAATGACAGTTAGTTTTAAAGAAAATCCCAGTTCGAGGGACTTGACTCTATTCAATAGTCCACAGCCACCAAAAGAGCTGGCCGATAAGATGTTTCCTTGGCGCGGTGACAATAGCGCTGATCTGAAGCGGTTTGCCAGTTTTGAGCCGGCTGACGTGCAGTCAGCGTTAATTTCAAAATCGATCTTATCGTCCTATGTGATGAAGCTAGTATCAGATAAGCAGCTCAAAGCACTACAGATATCCAAACTGTCCAGAGATATAATCGATAGGCTGTTCCCACTCACTAGTGACAATACGATTGATCGCAAGCGATTTGCCAACATTCAGGCAGCTGAAGTAGGAGCGGCTGTGGCTGCAGGGCTGATTAGAGATATCTACTCCCTGAAGCTACTGTCAGATGAGCACCTGAAGCAGCTACCACTGTCCAAAATGTCCAAAGTGGCAATCAACAACCTTTTCCCATGGGCTAGTGACAACACGAGTGATCGTAAGCGATTTGCCAACATTCAGGCAGCTGAAGTAGGAGC